>USHP01000017.1 GCA_900554625.1 uncultured Eubacteriales bacterium
TTCGTCGGCAGCGTCAGATGTGTAATAAGAGACAGACCCAGCTGAGCACGCTGTCGGCGTCGGGAAAGCCGCCGGTAAAGCGCAGCCGGCCGTCCGGTTCCTCGGTGAAACGATCTGCCCCGTACTCCTCCACCAGCCGCCAGCGGCAGGTGATCGAATCTCTGCTGGAAAAGGTGCGGCAGTGCAGCCTGTCTGAGATTCAAAACATTGCCAATGTCGTCCTGCCCCTGGTCACCACCAGCATGAGCAACTCAGAAATCACCGAACTGCTGATGACCCTGGTTCCCATGCTGCCGGATTTGAAGATTGTAGATGGCGGCACTTGCCCTGCCAACTACCAGGGCGATTATGTAGACATCTACGGTGACGGTATGCAGCACAGCGTGCTGCGCTTCGATGAAGCCCAGACCAAGAAGGAAATGCGGGCAATCACCGAAGGTGAAGTTTCGGAATAAAACAAAATCCCACGCATATCGGAAGGTATGCGTGGGATTTTTTGCCTTTACGATGCTGCATTTACATGCTCTGATAGCGGGATTTTGTCAGGAAGCGCACCGGTACGGTTTCCGAAATCCGGGCAATCAGCTGGCGGTAAAAGGCATTTCGCTCCTGAGCCTCCTCCGAAGATATGGGCTTTCGCATGGCAGCCTCCCAGTAGTTTTCATTCACATCCCCGGAAAATCCGTCAAATCCAGCCAATATAATCTGAGAAGCCCCCAGAGATTTTGCCAGCATCAGCCCCACGACACCGGAGGAATCCTGGGTCTTCTCCCCTTCTACAATCCATTTTTCATAATCAATCACCGCCGCGCCGTCATCGATGCTGCCGATATTAGATGGTGCAATCACCCGGCAGCCCCGCTCCAACGCCTGCCGGTATACCTCCGTCGGGTGGTCAGCACGAAGTCGGTGTCAAAGACAAATTGGTTCAGCCCCACAGACACCACCTCCGGGGTAAAGAGCATATGCAGAATCTTCTCTTTCTCCCGGGCGATGGATTTCCCCGGTGCAATCAGCAGCACGCTCCGACCGGAAAAAGCTTTGCCCAGCCCCTCCAGCACTGCCCCGTCGTCCAGCTGGCGTTTTCGATTGTAGGAACGGTACAGCGATTCCGCCAGTTCTTTGTCAAAGGAAATCTTTTTCTCCTCCGGAATACTTTCCAGCAGCTGGGCCACCTGATCCATGGACAGCATATGGCGGTTATAAAAATGAGAAGCGTAGCTGGGACTGCAATGATGCACCGCAGACAGGTAATATTCCGCCGCATAGCCCCAGTAGTGCTCCTGATGAATCACCCGAATCACCTGGTCGATCAGTTCCAGCAGCGGGGCAATCCGGTAATGCCCATCGTGGTACAGATTCATGTGTTCCAGCAGCAGCTCCGTATTCAAGTTCCCCGCGCCTTTTCCCATGCCCATTACCGACGCATCCAGCATCCGGTTTCGCTTGGTCGGGTATGCCAGCAGAGCCATTGCGTTGGCGTAGGACAGCTGCAGGTTGTTGTGGCTGTGCAGTCCCAGGGTCATCTCGGGTTTGAGGTTGTGATCCACGATCTGCATCAGCCGGGTCACATCGGTGCCCCGCATTTCCCCGAAGCTGTCCACAATATAGAACCCTACCGCCTCAGGAAGCTGCTGATTCACCGCCTGAATCAGTTCCAGAAGTTCCATATCCGAGTAGCGCAAGGTCAGCATCGGCTGGATATACAGCTGATACCCCCGCTCCAGAACCACCCTGCCCATCTCCAGTGCCTGATGCCAATCTTTTTTGTGAAAGGCCAGACGGATGCCGTCAATGTCCCCTTCCTGCCGTGGCTGAAGCTTCCGCAGGTCAAATTTCCCAAAGTCTACCATGGCAACATATTGCTGTCCCGGAACTTTTTCGGTCAGGAAAGTCTGCCGGATGGCCTGTTCGCTGGAAAACAGGGTTCGCTCCCGTTGGGTGCCGTCTTTTTCGTCCAGGTAACCCAGTTCAATCACATCCACCTGGGCACTTTCCAGGGCATGGAGAATCTGGTCCATATAGCGCTGACCGAAATTGAAGCCATTCACACACCCACCGTCCCGGAGGGTTACATCCAAAACTTTTATCATGCTTTCATCCTTTCCGCTTTTGCCTCAGCCAAGTCAGCAGCTGCCCGGCCGCCTGCCGGTATTGTCGCAGATACAGCCCAAAAAGCCCAGCCGCCGCAAAGATCTGAATGACGTAGTTTTCTTTCAGCGCCGCCCCCACCTTAACCAGCAGCAGGCAATAGCCGCATAGATCTTTTGCAAAGCTGCACTTCATCCGGATGTATTTCCGGGAAACCACCACCCGAATCCCCCAGGAAGCAAAGTAAGCCGCCAGCGTGGCACCCGCTGCTCCCAAAATCCCATACCGGGGAATCCACAGCGTATTGAGCACCACATTGACCACCGCGCTGGCAACGGTGGAGTAGGCGCAGGTTTTGGTATCCTTGGCAGCGGCAAAGATACTGCCCAGGTATCCGCTCAGGGCGCTGAAGAAGGACGCCGCCAGCAGCACCGGTACATACCGCCACGCCTGAAAAAATTCCTTGGCAAACAGCATCCGGCAAAGCACCCGGTTTCCCAGAATCATGGCGCAGCAGATCAGCAGCATGGTGCATTGGTAGTAGGTATAGGTTTTTCCAAAAAAGCCATCGCTGTCCTGACTGTCAAATTCCGTAATGGCCGACAATGTCCATGCCTGCTGGAAGATCCCCTGAAACACCCCCAGAATGTTGGGGATTTTGTAGGCCACCGCATAAATGCCGTTGGCAGCAATGCCGCACAGGGCTGTGACAAAATAGTGATCCAAGCTGGAATTGATCCACCAGGCCAAGGCGGTAAAAATGGTGGGGACGCTGTAGCGAAGCAAAACCCGGGCAGTGTCTCCTGATATGGAAACCTTCCAGCAAATCCTCCGGGCAACCCCCAGCGTTCCTTCCAGGAAGCCAATCCCGGCAAAGGTGCCCAAAACCTGGGACAGAAAATACCCGTCCACTCCCCGGCCCAGCCAGACCAGAAACACCACATTGCTCAGCAGCATCACCGCCGTCTGAATCAGGCTACTCAGCACATATACCCGAATCTGCCCCACCGCCCGGACATAGTTCTGATACAGTCCGTTTACGCTTCCTGAAAGGTACAATAGAAACGTCCACAGCAAATAGCTTTCCGGAATCCCCGGCACTGTGCTCAGAAGCAGCAAAATCGCCAGAAGCATGCCAGTGCCTCTTGCCATCACCCCAGCGCCGATGCTGAGAAATTCCTGGTTCTCCTGGTCCTGCAAAGTAAAGCGCATCACCGCTTCGGCAATGTTAGCGGTAAACACGGGAATCAGCAAGGTTGTGCCGGTGGCAATCAGGTCAATCAGGCCGTACTGCTCACTTGTCAGCAGGCTGGTGTACAGCGGCACCAGCAGAAACGACAGCACCTTCTGGCCAAAGGAGCCGATGGTAAAGAGCAAGAAATTCCGGGAAAGCGCATCATATTTTTCCCCCATGGTTTCCCCCGCTTTCCGGACAAATCCTGTTATTTTCTCATAAAACCCGGCATAGAATGGAGGCTTGGTACTGCTCGTCCTCTTCCAACTGTCCGGGACAGTCCGCTGCGCCGCTTTCCAGCACATGCTTTCCCGCGATGGGTTTTCGCAGAAGATCCCCTCGCAAATACCAGATATATTCCACATCAATATGCCCGATATCCACCATCTGATAGCCCGCCGCGCACATCCGGGCCGCCAGCACCGTGGCCGTTGGCCCCAGGGCTGCCAAAAGAAGAGCATCCTTGCTTGCATGGGCTCGGATGGCAGCTTCAATGTCGTCGATTTTTTCATAGGCATTGGTGGCAGGGCAGAGAATCCGGCGAAGGCTGGCCGCATTGGAAAACAAATCGTTTCCCACCCCCAGCTTGGATTTTTCCCCTTCCACAATCACAATGTCCCGCCCCTGCCACAGCCGCCGGAGGTTCTCAAACCGCCGGGCACTGGCCTGCCGGTCGTGGTAGTCGATATAGGGTCTGGTGATGCTGGCATTGCAGTAAATCCGCTCCCGGTCTGCCAGATGCAGAATCCGGCTGTAGAATTCTCCCCGGATGGTGCGCCAGTGCATTTTGGCATACAGGTTGCACTCCCGGCAGTCCACTACCCCCCGGGGAATCCCGATGAGCAAATTTTCGTCCCGGGACTGAAACACCCGGGTCAGCTCCTCCGCCAATTCAGGGGAATAGGACTGGAAGGAAGGCAGGTCCACATCAAACATCCACCGAATCTCCCCATCCCCGAACCGACTCAGGGATTTCCTCTGGGAAATCAGCATGTCCACCGTTTCCCGGTCATCATAAAAGCGAAGCTTCGGCGCTTCCCGGTTTGGATCCCGGATGCAAGCCGCAGCAAACCCGGGCAGCTGCCGGGCAAGCAAGTACAGGTACACTGCCCGATCAGGCAGATGTTCTTTCAGTCGCGTTTTCCAACTTTCCTTCATCTGCCCATCCCCTCCAAAGGGGCGGTATCCAGCCAGGACTGGATGATCTGCTGCCCTTCTTCCAAGGATTGGGCAATCCGGAACCGCTGGGGATTCCGGTACAGCGTTCTTTGAAGCTCCAGCTTCTGCTTTCGCTCCTGGGTGAAATAGAGGCGTCCGGTGGCTTTGTCCCGAATCTGCTGCTCCAATACGGGATACAGCATCAGCGAGCAAGGCTCCTCGTCAAAGAGCAGCTTGCTGGAAATCATGGTGGCGCAGGACAGGGAAATGAGAATTTTGTTTTCCAGATTCCCATTAAGCCCATAGACCTCCCAGGGTACGGCGGTCTGGGACATCACCGGGAAGGTATCCGCAAACCGGTTTTCCCGGCTTCGTGGATGCAGCTTGACCAGGCACTTTTCTTCCGGAAACCGCCGCCGGATGGCATCAAACAGAGCTGCGTCCAAATTCTGAGTGAGCAAACCGTCATTGCGGTAGCACTCCTCCATGAACAGCAGCTTCGCCTCCTTCAGCTGGGGCACTTCCCGGTACCCGAAGACATGGTTCACCGCTTCTACCAAGGCGGCATCTTTTTTGTCCACAGTGGGCAGCTGCCGCTTTTCTCCGGTTCCGAAGGGCTCCATCCACTTGGGGCAGCTGAACCACCAAAAGTCAATATGGTCGGTGGCATCCTGTAATCCCAGCACGGGATACAGATAGGCCTTGGTTTTGGGCTTTCGCCGTTCAATGTGGTAAATCGATGGCCCATCTTCCACCATGTGAAAAATGAGCTTGGGGTTGTGTTTTTTCAGCCGGGTCACCGCCAGATCGTTGAAGGCGCCATAAATATTGAATCCAAACAGCTGATCGTAGTCCTGTTCTTCCAGCAGCTGGGAAAAATCCGACAGTTTCAGGCACGTCCGTAAATCCGAAGCTTTCCCCCGCACCAGGTAGGATTCTTCTTCGATTTCATAGACATTGTCAAACATTCTGGTTTCCCGCAGCCGCTGGGCAATCCCGCTGCTTTCCGGGAAGGTATCGAACAGATACACATCCCCTTCCGCTCCTTGCAGCAGCTGCCGCTTGAGCTGGATGGTGCGAAATACATGAATGGGCGTCCGGCATAAAAAGGCAATGCGCATTTTATTCGCCTCCTGTAATCCGGGGCCGCTCCTGGGAATAGGCATACACCAGCGCAGCTCCCATCAGCGCCACCTGGAACACAAAATATCCTTCCGTATTGTCTGTCAGATAGGTGATAAAGGAATAGGTCAGCAGCAGCAAATATAACGTAGCCGGTTTCTTTCCGTACATGTGGAAGACCTTCTTCGGCAGAAACAGCAGGTTATACCAGGCCCATCCCAGAAAGCCCGCAAATCCCCAGTCCAGATACCGCTTCAGGATATCGTTGTGCAGCCCCCGGAACACCACCATGTTTCCCACCTCGTTGTAGGACATGTTCTCCAGCATTTTGGATGTGGCCCCCTGGCCCCAGCCCAGGAAAGCAGGGGCAAAACGGCTTCTTCTGGTGAAATAGGGAAACACCGCGTCCCGACCGCTCCAGGAGATGTTGTGCTCGTTCAGCAGAGAAATCAGGGAATTGTTGTAGATTTCGTCCAGATAAATCAGGCACAGTACCATCCCGCAGATGCCCACTGTCACCACCAGCTTTTTCGATAGTCCCCGCTTTTTCACCAGAAATCCCAGAAGCAGGGAGAACAAAATCGCAAACAAGCCAATCCGTTTTCCCGCGAGAAACAAAAACACCAGCGACAGCAGTCGAATACCTCTGGCAGAAAGGGTCTTTTCCCCCTGAAAGTAGGAATACAGGTAGCAGATTCCCAGAGTAAAGGAAATGTGGTTGGTTTCCAGAAACTGACTGGCCCGGCTTTCCGGAAGCAGCTTCACCACCACCAGCTGCACCCGCAGCACCTGCCCCGGGCCGAACCGGAACACCGCCAGCACCAGCAAACTGCCGCTGATAATCAGCAAGGTTTTGGTCAGCAGATCCATGGTCTTTTCTCCCAGAATCACAAACAGGCACCAGGCAGAAACCAACATGCACCCCCGGAACAAAAATTCCGACAGCCACCGGCTCCAGTAAGACATGCCGAACTGGGCAATGGGTTTGCTCCACAGGCTGTACAGCGGCGCTGTCACCAGTACCGCCAAAGGCAGCAGAATCTGCCACCGAAAGTACTGTCCTGCCCATCGTCTGCGCAAGCGCCATTGCTGGGAGTGGCCGGACAGGGCCATCACCACCAGCACCAGGGTGGAAATCAGGTAGAAAAAGTGAATGATCCGTCCGGGAATCCCATAAATCAGCGGCTTATAGACCTTTCCGAAAAAGTCGGCGCTGAACAGCCCGAAAAGAAGGCAGATGCAAAGCAAATGGTTTGCATTCAGGGTCAGAGTTTTCCTGTTTTTCATGTGATCTTCTCCTCTCCCCGAAACTCCCGGATGCACAAAAGAGGTCTGGATTATCAGTATGCGCCGATTTTCCCCTGGGCATTACACTTTCCTGTGAAAAGTGAAAAATTCATACCCCGGCGGATGGCGGCAGATGCATACGCTTTTCCTGCCAGCAGCAGTATGCAGGGCAGCGTCCAGCCTTTGCGGAACAGGAAAAACAACACCTTCCGGGAACGGGTATCCCTGCCAACTTCTGTCCCTGCCAAAACCTGACAAAGATGGCTGTCTCGGATCATCGCCTCCAGATACCGCCGCTTTTCCCGCCAGGAAAGCCCCGATTGGGAAATCTGTTTTGCCGCGGCAATGGTATTGGAAAGATAAGGATAGGCCAGTCTGCGGCGCACTTCCTGGCCGTAGCCCAGCTCCCGGCATACTGCCATGCAGGCATCATAACAATCCTTGATTCTGGCATACCGGTCGGGGCGGTACGTGCGGCTCAAGGATGTTTCATTTTCGCAGTAGTAATACAACGCTTTTGGCAGCACCGCCACCTTCTGCACAAATCCATACAGCCGCAGCAGGGAGTAAAGGTCCTCAGACAGCACCACCCGCTCGCTGACAAACTGCCAGCCACTCGTTTGCAGCAGTTCCAGCCGAAAAAAAGACGTCCAGGCGCTCATCCAAAGCCCGCTGTCTTTTCCCCGTGCCGTATCCGGGGCCATCAGCTCCGGGAGAAATTCCTCCCGGACCGCATCTCCCTGATAGGCCAGCCGCTCCGGGCAGGGGATTCTCGTCTTCACAACCTGCCCCGTTTTGCTTACACTGCAAAACCCAAAGATTACCACATCCGCCTGTTCCCGCTCCGCCAAAGCGCAGCACTGCTCCAGGGCGTCCAGGGCCACATAGTCATCGCTGTCAAAAAAGCAGATGTATTTTCCAGCGGCATGTTCCATCCCGGTATTTCTGGCCATTCCCAGGCCCTGGTTTTCCTTGCGAATGTGCCGGATTCTGCTGTCTTTCTCTGCCCATTTCCAGCAGATTTCCTGGCTTTTATCGGTAGAACCGTCGTCAATCAGCAGAATTTCCAAATTTCGGTAGGTCTGGTTTACAATGCTTTCGATGCACCGCTCCAGATAGGCCGCCACATTATAAACAGGCAGCACCACCGAAATCAAAATCGGCTCCATGGGCATTCTCCTTTCTGTGCTTCTCTTCCCACCAATGGTAGAGTCCCAGCCCCGGCAGAAAGGTCAGCAGGAACAGCCATTTTCCTCTGATTTTCCCATACAGCTGCCCAGGCGTAAACCCTGCAAATCTGCCGTAAACCTGGTACTGCATCATGGCCTTCAGCCGGGGCAGGCCGTGGATGTCCGCACTGAGAAACACCCTGGCTCGCTCTGCACATCCTTTGGGTGAGGCCAGATTGTGGGCTCTGCGGTTTTTGGTCAGCCCTTCTTCCAGATAATCCGACAGATAAATCACATGGTTAAAAAACCGCATTTGATACTTTTCCGCCATGCGAATCCATACAATGTCCTCTCCCAGAAACTTCTCCCCGGCAAATATCGGAAAGGGGTATTCCTTCAGGCAGTGGGTGTACCACACCTCCGCCATATCCCCGCCGATTCCCCGGTTGATCCGGCACTGGACAAAGGTCTCTTTCATCCCATCACAAGGCACCGGCCCGTCACTGAGGAAGCTGCCGTCGGGCTTCCCTCTGAGGAAGCTGAACCCGCACAAATCCGGTTCCTCCCGGTAGGTTTCATAGGCCGCCAGAACTTTCTCCACTGAGTCCGGGGTCAGGCAGTCGTCACTGTCCACGATGAAGGTCAGCGGGGTGTAGATAAACTGGTAGCCATAGTTCAGGGCGGTATGCTTGCCGCCGTTTTTCTTTCTCTTGTACACAATGGGAAAGTCCGCCGCCTGGACAAATCCCGCCACCAGTTCCCCGGTTTCGTCGGTGCTGCCGTCGTCAATCACCACCCACTGAAAGTCCTTGTTTTTCTGGCTGCACAGGGAAGCAAATAGCCTGGGCAAATGTCCCGCCCGGTTATAGGTTGGGGTGAGGATGGACAGCGTTTTCATGGATTTTCTCCCATCTGTCCGGCAATATCCGCATCCACGATTTCTTCACCGGTTTTCTCTGCCAGCTGGGCTTTGCTGGCCTGGCTTAGCCCGTCCCGGACTTCTGCGTTCATGTCGCAGGTGCTGCACTTGTCCAGAGCTTCCTTGCTCACCTTGCCGTCCCGGTAATCCCGGACAACCTTGCTTTCGTACATGGAGTAGGGCCGCGCCATCACCAGAGCCTTGGCCTTGTGCCAGAGCACCCACATGCCGGGAACCCAGATATACTTGCGCATGGCAGGCGCCGCCGAGCCGATCATCCAGCAGTTGCGCTGGCAGCATCGCACATTCTGGCGCACACGCTCTGCCTGGGGACTGTTCCAAAGCTCATCCCAGGTCTGCTCGTTCAGATTACCCATCACTTCCTTGTCCTTGGTGCCGTTGCAGGGCATCACATCCCCGTAGGGGTCAACAAAGAAGGTATCAAAGCTCATGTCGCAGGGCAGCAGCCGCTTCTGCCCGTAGATATATTGAATCAGGCCGTGGTTAAAATAGGCCCGCATCCACTTTTTCGGACTGTTGGATTTGAGCAGGGCGTTGATCAGATCCTCAAAATTCTGGGCGACCATGGGACGGTCGTGAATCCGGTTTTTCGATTCCACAAAATAGAAGCTGTTGTGCAGGGAGGCGGTGGCAAATTCCATGTCCATCTCCTCTGCAATCCGGTACAGCGGCAGCAAATCTTCGGCGTTCCGATCCTGCACCGTCATGCCAAAGCCCACGTCCTTCATACCCATTTCCCGCAGTTTTTTCAGGGTAGAATACCCCCGGTTGTATCCATCCTCCAGGCCCCGGATTTCATTGTTGGTCTGCTCCAGACCTTCAATGGAAATCCGGATGCCGATCTAGGGAAATTCCTTGCACAGCTCCACAATCCGGTCGGTAAAAAATCCGTTGGTGGAAATCACGATCCGGTCGCTTTTTTTGTACAATTCCCGGACAATCTCCTTCAAATCCCGACGGATAAAGGGCTCGCCGCCGGTGATGTTGGTAAAATACATCTTCGGCAGTTTCCGGATGGTTTCCAAAGACAGCTCCTCCTCCGGACGAGAGGGTGCCTTATATCGGTTGCACATGGCGCAGCGGGCATTGCAGTGGTAGGTGACAATCACGGTACCGTTCAACTTCTTCTGGCTCATTGGTTTGTTCTCCTTGTATGCTTGTGCTGATAAAGTTCCAAAAGGGCGCTGATGTAGTCTTTCAGCCCCATTAGGTTTGCGCCGGCGCAGTTTTCGCTGTAGCGCTTTGTTCGTTCCGGGTGTTCCCAGAGGGTTCGGATTTTCCGGGTCAAATCCTCAGCGCTGCCGCTTTCAAACAGCTCCCCCGTCCGGCCTGGCTGAATCAGTTCTGGAATGCCGCCAATGTCAGCACCCAGTACCGGCGTGCCCAGGGCCAGACTTTCCGTCACGGAGAAGGGGCAGTTTTCGTAGCAGGTGCTGGGGCAGATGCTGAACCGGGCACCCCGAATCAGGTTTTCCAGTTCCGCCCCTTTCAGAAAGCCCCGATTCTGGACATTCTTCCCGGAATTCACCGCCGATTCCAGCGGCCCGCTTCCGGCAAAGACAAAGGGAATCTCCGGCAGCGCCTGACAAGCTTTCAGCAAAAGCGCAATCCCCTTTTCCTGGGAGTAGCGTCCAAAATACAGCACATAGTCCCTGCTTTCCGTTCTTATCTCCGGCTTTTCTCCACAAAGTTGGGAAGCGGCACCGTTCGTTCCGCCAGCACCGGGTTGGTGTCCAGCTTTCGCTTCATAAAATCCGAACAGCAGAGAATGGTGTCGATTTCCCGGTAGACCCCCTGTGCTTTCCAGAAAATTGCTTCCAGGGTGCCCAGGGCAGATTTGGGCAGGGATTGGTGAATGCACCTGTTTTTCATGCAGTGTACCGGCCCTCCCGTCAGACATTTTTCGCAGTTTTCTCCCGTGGTGGGATTGCGCATCTGATGGTTGGGGCAGACCAGCTGCCCGTCGTGGGCGGTGTAGACAATGGTGCAGGGATGACCGGTTTCCTTTTCCCATTTGCGAATCTCCAGAATCACCGAAGGGGTGAGCTGGTAGTTAAAGTTATTCAGGTGGCACACCTGGGGCTTAAAATCCTCCAGCACCTTTCGTATCTTCTTCCTGGCCTCAGAAGAATAGATGGTCTTCACCGGGTAAAGCAGCTTCCGGGCAGCGCTTCCCTGGTGAAAGTCCATGTTGGCAGTATAGCTTCCCACCCGGTTTCCCACCCGGCGCTGGGGGTGCTCCATGCCAAAGTACTGCACCTCATGGCCAAGGCTTTCCAGGTATTCTCCCAGCTGAAACAGGTAGGTTTCCGAGCCGCCGTTGGGATGCAGGAATTTATTGATCAACAGAATTCTCATGGCGTTTCCTCAATTTGGTATAAAGGGCAATGGTACGCTGGGCAGTATCGTCCCAGCTGTATTTTCCGCAGACGAAATCCGCCGCTTCTTGCTTATATTGTTCCACCAAATCCCGGTTGTCACACAGCATCTGCAATTTTTGAATCAAATCCCGGACATTGTTTCTCTCAAAGGTCACCGCCTTGTCCTCCACCACCTCGGTGCATTCCGGGATGTCGCTGGTCAGGCAGCAGTTTCCGTAACTCATAGCCTCCAACAGGCTCAGGGGCATCCCCTCCAGCAGCGACGGCAGCACATACACATAGGCGTTGCTGTACAGTTCCTCCAGCACTCGCCCCTGAACAAAGCCGGTGAAGAGAATCCGCTTATCCTCCGCGGCACTTTCCTTCAGCTGCTGGAAAAACTGCCGGGTATCGGAAGCACTTCCCGCAATCACCAGTTTTTTCTCCGTGTCCACGGCTTTGTAGGCTTTTATCAGATTTTCCAGTCCCTTTTCCGGCACAATCCGGCCAAGAAACAGAATATATTCGTCTTTTTGAAGGCCGAATCGTTCCCGGATTTTTTGTGCTTCCACGTTCTCCGGCCGGGTCACGCCGTTGGAAATAAAGGTGGTGTGCCTGCCGTAGGTGTGGTCAAAGTAGGTTTGCATCTGCCTGCTCAGCACGATGATCTCATCGGCCAATCCTACCGCCACCCGTTCTCCGAACTTGATATATTTGGCGCCGAAGCCGCCTTTCCATTTGTCTCTCTGCCAGTCCAGGCCGTGGACGGTGGCCACACATTTCTTGCCAAAAAGTTTCGGCAGCCACAGCATGGCGCAGGGGCCTTCCGCGTGAAAATGCACCACATCATACCTTCCCACCGCCGCCCGGGCAGCGCCAAAAAAGCTGGATGTCATGGCCGCCAGGCCCTTTTTATCTATGGTCAAAACGGGGCGAATGGTCACACCGTTATAATTTCTTCGTTGCTCAGTTTCAAATTCGGTCCCCGCCACATGTTTTCCTCTTCGGTTGAAGCAGGTTACCTGGTGGTTTTGTGCCGCCATGCGGGTAGATAGCTGCTCCACCACGATTTCCACGCCGCCTTCCCGGGACGGAATCCGCTTGTGTCCCAGCATGGCGATGTGCAGTTTGTCATTGTTGCGTTCCATAGGCAATGGTTTTCTCCAGTCTGTGCCCTGTTTTTCTCTGGCACAGCAGTAATTTGGGTAGAAAAAAAGCAGATGATCCGGTTTGTATCGCCTCAGGATTCATCTGCTCTTTTCTGTTGTTCGTTCTGTCAATCTGCTTTTTCATAGAAAAGAGAGATTACGGTTTCCTGCAGGGAATCTTCATCGACGTAAAATTCCACAAATTCTTCTCCCTGAACCGCCTGACCGTCGATGGAGACAATGGGCTGCAGCTCACACGTTTCCAGCACCTTGCTCAGTTCGTTGAGCTGGTTTACCGAGCAGTCCGAAGCGAAGGAATCGTTCACCTTCAGCAGCGCCGAGCTTACAAAGCCGTCAACGGTCTTGTTCTTTTCCATCAGGGCCTTGTAAAACTCGTTCAGGTACTGCCGCTGGCGCTCCATCCGCCGCAGGTTGCTGCTGTCATCCAGCTCCGCCCGGTTGCGGACATAGAGCAGTGCCTGCTCCCCTTTCAGGGTCATTTCCTTGCCCTGTTCCATGGCAGGGTCCAGATCGGTAAAATCGTCCGGCAGCGTCAGGGTCACGCCGCCGACTAAGTCATTGATTTTCCCTACCGCATCCATGGTAAGGGTCATATAGTGGTCAATTTTCACACCGCCCAGCAGGTTGGATACGGCCTTGACTGCATTGAGGCTGCTGTCGGAGCCGCCGCTTCCGTAGGTGTGGGCCAGAGCCAGCTGTCCAACGAAGCTTCCGGCGCCGGCGCCTCCCAGACCCAGTCGAGGAATCTCCGTCATGGTGTCCCGGTTCAGGTGGAGCAGGCTGCAGGTATTGGCCTTCTCATCGATGATGGCCAGCAGCAGGAAATCCGACTGCATTTTGTTGGTGTAGGCAATGGTCTGCTCTTCCCGCTCAAATTTGTCCAGGCCCAGAATCAGGATGGTCTGCAAATCCTCCCGCAGGCGGTAGGTTTCTCCCTGAAACTCCACCACATTTTCGGCAATGGTGGGCATCACCGTTTCTGTGGGGTTCTGGGTTGTTGGAGCAACGGCAGAGGTGCCGGACTTTGCGCAGGCGCTCAGCACCAGCGCTGCCGAAAGGCTCAGGGCGAGCGCTGCCGCCCTGAGCACAGTTTTCCGAATCATCTTAGTCCTTCTCGGTAACGAAGGCGATGGGGCCCACGGCTTCAAAGGTAACCGTTACCGCTTCGTCTTCGCTCATCTCCACATTCTCAGCGTCCACGATGACCCACTCGCCATCGACGAACACCATGACCATCAGAAAGTCCTCCTTTTCCATACCCTCGACTTCAAAGGAAATAGCAACTTCCTTCTCCTTTTCCAGAGTTTCCTCCAGTTCCTTCTCCAGTTCCAGGTAGAACAGGTCCCGAACCACCAGGTCCTCGGCAGTCAGGTCGGTATCCATTTCCTTCAGCACATCCGCCAGGGTGGGGACAGCCTCTTCCAGGGACTCCGCTTCTGCGATCACCTTGTAAGCTTCCTCCACAGTCTCCTGCACTTCCTTGGGTGCCTTGCTCAGGTCTACCAGCGCCGTAACCCGGACACCGGTCTGCTCCACAGTGGGAGCGCCCTTCTGC
>USHP01000018.1 GCA_900554625.1 uncultured Eubacteriales bacterium
GCCTGGAACAGCACCACCAGCGGCTGACTTCCGAGCAGCGCCGTCAGATGCGTCAATCCCTGGGAATCGGAGAGGATGACCGGGTGATGCTGAACCTGGGCCGGCTGGGGGGCGAGAAAAATCTGGGAGAACTGATGGAACTGTTTGCCCAGGCCCGTCAGCACAATGACAAGCTGAAATTCCTCATCGTAGGTGACGGCCCTGCCAGAGAGGATCTGCAGCGCCAGGCCCAGCGGCTGGGTGTGGCGGAATATGTGATCTTTACCGGCATGGTAGACCCTTCTCAGGTGCAGAATTACTACCAGCTGGGAGATATTTTCGTCAGTGCCTCCACCAGCGAAACCCAGGGCCTGACTTACATAGAAGCCGCCGCCAACGGCCTGCCCCTGCTGTGCCGTCAGGATGACTGCCTGGCGGATGTGCTCCAGGAGGGACAGAATGGCTACGAGTATACCAGCGCGGAGGAATTTCTTCAGGCCATTGACATGGTGATGCACGATACCCAGTGGCGGGAGGCCGCTGCCCGGCGCAGCCAGGAGATTGCCGCCGCCTTTGATAAAAAAGCCTTTGGCGAGGCCATTGAGAATATCTATGAATCGGTGCTGTAACCTTTGACGCACCGTCCGAAACAGGACGGTGCGTTTTGTTCAGAACGAAAGAGGAGAGCGTATGAAAATTGCCAGAATATTTGCGGGGCTGTTTGCCGCCGCCGGACTGGTGCTGATGCTGGGGACAGTGGGACTGTGCCTGGCAAATTTGGATGCCCCGGTGAAAGTGGACCAGATTCCCGAAGGCGCTGTGCAGCGCAGTCAGGAGCTGATGGACGCCGTTTCCGCTGGGGATTACCAAGCGGTATCTGCACAAATTTATGGCCAGCCGGATCTGGGATTCTCCGGGAGCCTGGAGGATAGCGTGAGTGACCGGTTCTGGCAGGCGTACCTGGACAGCCTTTCTTATGAGTTTCTGGGTGACTGCTATGTTACGGATGCGGGTTTTGCCCGGCAGGTTCGCCTTACTGCTCTGGACTTGCCGGCAATGGTGCAGGATATGCAGCAGCGGTGCCATGACCTGCTCCAGCAGCGGGTAGAGGCGGCTACGGAGATGGAAGAACTGTATGACGAAGGAAATAACTTCCGTCAGGATCTGATTGACCAGGTAATGGACCAGGCGGTGGAAGAAGCATTGCAGCAGGAACACAAGACGGTTTCTTATGATGTGGTACTGGATTTGGTGCTGCGGGACGGTCAGTGGTGGGCCGTTCCCAACCAGGCGCTGCTGGTTGCTTTGTCCGGCGGCATTGGCTAAGGAGGGGAAACAATGGCGTATCAACCGAAATTTGCGAAAACCCCGGGAAAAACACCCCTTCCTCCCGTCCGGCAGGAAAAGCCGAAAAAGAAGCGCAGCAAGGCGCAATGGGCTGCTTTGATTTTGCTGACGATTCTCATTGTTCCTGCATCCACAATGGCGACTGCAGAGCTTCTGGGGAGAATGTATCAGAATTTGGGAAGACCCAAACTCTCTGAGCCATCCCGCACCGCCGGCATGGCCATTGGCCAGCAGGTCAATACTTACCTGACCGGCCAGATTTCCGCCGCCAGAGAATCCTTGCTTTCTTCAGACAAGCCGGTGATCGAAGTTGAGCCGGTGCGCAAGCGCTACTGGATTGAAGCGGATGCCCAGGTAGCTCCGGAGCCGAATCCGGAGTGCTACGGGGAAACCACAGACCCGGGAGTGCTCAAACAGGTGCTGGAGGACGCAGCCTGGCTGCTGGAAGATCAGAAGCTGTATTTTACCCCGGAAGTGGAGCTGTTTCAGGACAGTGTGGTCCGTTATTATCTGGATGACAGTATTTTTGCCATCACTTGGAAGGAAGTCCATGACGGTTCGGTCTATACCTTCTCTGAAATTAAGGTTTCCGACCCCTCCCAGTTCCGCCGCCATCTGGCGGGAGGCGAGTATGGCTCGGAAATGCAGTATCTGACCACAGAAATGGCAGCCAGCGTCAATGCAGTGGTGGCCTCTGCCGGTGACTTCTATCGGTTCCGGGATTTCGGTGCCGTGGTCTATCAGGGGGTTGCCCGGCGGGTGGAGGGTACCTACGCCGAAACCTGCTATATTGACACCAACGGCGACATGCACTTTACCTACGCCGGAGAGGTGCTGACGGTGGAGGATGTGCAGAAGTTCGTGGACGAAAACAGCATTTCCTTCAGTCTGGCCTTTGGCCCGGTGCTGGTGGATAACTACGAAGTAAAGAACCCCACCTGGTACGGCGTGGGTGAGATTAACGAAGGCTATGCCCGGTCCGCTCTGTGCCAGATGGGGCCGCTGCACTACATCGTGGCCACCGCTAACACGGAAGGCCCCTATCAGGAGATTCCCACGGTGCAGATGTTCACCAAGAATATTGCGGCCACCGGCTGCAAAATGGCCTACTGCCTGGATGGCGGTCAGACGGCTACCATCGTCATGAACGACCAGCTGATTAACCGCCCGGTTTACGGTCAGCAGCGGAAAATCAGCGATATCATCTATTTTGCCACGGCTGTGCCGGAGGGAGGTTAAGACCATGGAACGGATTGCCTATATTTCCGGAGAAACCGTTATCTATTGGAACTCCATTGTCCTGACTCTGGCCACTATGGTTGCCATCTGCTTCTTCCTGGCCTTTTATCTTGGGAAAACCGGAAATGCGGCTGCAGGTTTTGCAGTGGTGCCGGTGAGCCTTGCTTTGAGCCTGGTGTTTGCCCGGTTCGTCCACTGGTATTGCCGCACCGATAGCTATGCCAGCTTCCAGGCTGCCATGACCGACTATACCTCCGGCGGCTATGCCTTGCTGGGTGTGTTTGCCGGGTGCCTTCTGGCAGCGGGAATTGTACGGATTCTTTTTCTGAACCGAAACCTGCCCCAGATACTCGACTGCATGTGCCTTGCGGGCTGCGCGGGCATCAGCGTTGGAAGGCTGGCTTCCTTTTTCAACAGTTCCGACCGGGGGCAGATTGTGCAGTCTATACAGTCCCTGCCCTGGGTTTATCCTGTGACCAATGCGGTGTCCGGGGCTACGGAGTACCGCCTGGCGACCTTCGTCATTCAGGCAATGGTGGCGGCTGTGCTGTTCATTTGCCTGACGGCTTTCGATTTGGCAAGCCATCGCCGGGGCAGAGGGAAAGATGGGGATACCTGCCTGCTGTTCCTGCTGTGCTACGGCGCTTCCCAGGTGGTGCTGGACAGCACCCGGTATGATTCTTTGTTTTTCCGCAGCAACGGCTTTGTCAGCATCGTCCAGGTGCTGGGGGCGGTTGTCATGGTGTTTGCCGTGGTGATGTTCTCGGTGCGCTTGGTCAAGTATCGGGGGTTCCGGCTGTGGTATGTTCCCATTTGGCTGGCCATTGCGGCGGCCATTGGTGGGGCGGGATACATGGAATATTACGTCCAGCGCCGGGGAAACGAGGCGGTGTTTGCATACAGCGTTATGAGCGGATGCTTGCTCGGGATCATTGCGCTGACCTTGCTGATCCGGGGAATTGGTACCGCTTCCTGGAGACGCAGCCGCGCTCTTTTGTGAATCGTGCAAACGGCACAGCCAACAGGCTGTGCCGTTTTTGCTGGGGGCACCATTGACAAATCCGGCCAAACCCATGTATAATGTGGTAGAAAAAGCGGGGTAATACTTATCCCACGTATCATATGAAGGAGGATTCTATGACTTTACAGGAAAAGAAGCAGCTGCAAATCACTGCCTGCAAGGTTCGGATGGGCGTCATTGAGGCAACCCATGGTGCCAAGGCGGGACATCCCGGCGGCAGTCTGTCTGCTGCGGACATGTTTACTTATCTGTACTTCAAGGAAATGAATGTCGACCCCGCCAACCCCAAGTGGGCGGACCGGGACCGGTTTGTACTGTCCAAGGGCCACACCGCTCCGGGACTGTATGCGGCACTGGCCAACCGGGGGTTCTTCTCGGTGGAGGATCTGCCCACCCTGCGGCATATTGATTCCTACCTTCAGGGCCATCCCAACATGAACACCGTCCCCGGTGTGGACATGTCCACCGGCTCTCTGGGCCAGGGCATTTCCTGCGCCGTGGGCATGGCTCTGGGCGGCAAGCACCAGGGAAAGAATTTCCGGGTCTACACCCTGCTGGGTGACGGCGAAATTCAGGAAGGCCAGGTCTGGGAAGCTTGCATGGCAGCCAGCCACTACAAGCTGGACAACCTGTGCGTTATCATCGACAACAACGGTCTGCAGATCGACGGCGACGTGGCTAAGGTCATGAGCCCGTACCCCATCGACGAGAAGCTGAAGGCCTTCGGCTTCCATGTGGAAGTGATTGACGGTCACGACTTTGACCAGATCGAGCATGCCATGAACACAGCCCGAACCATCAAGGGTCAGCCCAGCGCCATTGTGATGAAGACCACCAAGGGCAAGGATGTTTCCTTTATGGAAAACAACGCCGGCTGGCACGGAAAGGCCCCCAACGATGCCGAGTACGAAGTGGCAATGACAGAACTGAAGGCCATTCTGGCCGGACTGGAGGGCTGAGAGATGGCAGAAATGAAGAAAATCGCAACCCGTGACAGCTACGGCAAGGCCTTGGCAGAGCTGGGTGCAGAATTTGAAAACCTGGTGGTTCTGGATGCGGACCTAGCAGGCGCTACCAAAACCGGCGTATTCCAGAAGGCATTCCCGGAGCGGCACTTTGATTGCGGTATTGCCGAGAGCAATATGATCTGCGTGGCAGCGGGCCTGTCCACCACCGGACTGGTGCCCTTTGCTTCCAGCTTTGCCATGTTCGCTGCAGGCCGTGCCTTTGAGCAGGTGCGCAACTCCATCGGCTATCCCCACCTGAATGTGAAGATCGGTGCCACCCACGGCGGCATCTCCGTAGGCGAGGACGGCGCCAGCCACCAGTGCTGCGAAGACTTTGCCCTGATGCGCTCCATTCCCGGCATGGTGGTCATGAGCCCCGCCGACGACGTGGAGGCCCGGGCCATGGTGCGGGCAGCTTATGAGCACGAGGGTCCTGTGTACATGCGCTTCGGCCGTGCGGCAGTGCCGGTGATCCATGAAGAGGGCACTCCCTTCACCATCGGCAAGGGTGAAGTGCTCCGGGATGGCAGCGATGTGGCCATCATTGCCAATGGTCTGATGGTATACGAAGCCATCCAGGCAGCAGAAACCCTGGCCCAGGAAGGCATCAGTGCCATGGTCATCAACATGGCCACCATCAAGCCTCTGGACGAAGAGCTGGTGCTGGAAGCCGCCAAGAAGTGCGGCAAGGTCATCACCTGCGAAGAGCACTCCATCATTGGTGGCCTGGGCGAGGCGGTAGCAGCGCTGCTCAGCGAGAAGCTGCCCACTCCGGTGCGCAGAATCGGCGTCAACGACGAGTTCGGTCACTCCGGCCCGGCTGGTGCATTGCTGAAGCAGTTCGGCCTGAGCGCAGAGCACATCGTGGAAGTTGCCAAGGATTTTGCTGGCAAGTAAGAGAAGAAAATACAAAACCGGGACTGCCTTTCTGCAGCCCCGGTTCCCTTTTTGCCCTTGGGGAAACGGGCGGATTTCACTTGACAAACGAAGAAAAGACGAGTATTCTATGACTAAGTGAATACCCATTCAAGTGCCGCCGGATTTCGATGGGCGGAGAATAGGGAATCCGGTGGGAATCCGGAACGGTGCCGCCACTGTATGCGTGGAGGTCCGGCATAGGACGAGAGTCGGCCATTGGGTGATTTCCCGAGAAGGCTGTGCCGGGCTGGGGATGCGTAAGTCAGGAGACCTGCTTGAATGTGAAAGGTCTGTCTGTCCTCGCGTCCAGGGATGGGCAGGTGTGTTTTGCTTACGGAAAAACGGCCGGAGCAGCCCGAGACAGGGTTTGCTCCGACCGTTTTTGTGGTCGTAACCCCCTTGCGGCCAGCATCCGGCATGGTAGATTGCCCAACGGCCATGCCCTCCACCCGGGACAGGTGGTATCCGCTCCGGACTGCGGCGGCTCTCCGGAGGCGTAACAACCGGATGCCGGTGAGAATATGCTCCGGCATCCGGGATTCCTTCTGCTTTTTTGGGGTATGTCAAAAGCGGAAGGAACCAGACAAACTTACAACGGAGGACAAAGATGAACCGTTTTGCAAAAGAAGTGTGTACCACTCCGGAAGGCATTGGCGAGGGAAGCAGCCGGATGGAGACTGCCCGGCCGGTGCTGCTGGTGGTATCCTTTGGTACCAGCTACAACGAGAACCGGGATCTGACCATCGGCGCAGTGGAGCAGGCGATTGAAAAAGCCTATCCCCAATATGAAATCCGTCGTGCCTTTACCAGCCATATTATCCTGGATATTCTGAAAGAACGGGATCAGCTGGAAATCGATAATGTCAAGCAGGCCATGGAGCGGCTGATTGCCGATGGCGTCCGGGACGTGGTGATTCAGCCCACCCATGTGATGCCCGGAATTGAGTATGATGGGGTGATTGCCCAAATCGGTGCCTATCGGGAGCGCTTTCATTCTATGAAGGTTGGCCGTCCCCTGCTGGTGGAGGACCGGGACTATGATACGCTGATTGCGGCGCTGGCTGAGGAAACGGCGCCTTATAATACAAGTGACACCGCCATGGTGTTCATGGGCCACGGAACGGAACATGCGGCCAACGCAACCTATCCCAAGCTTCAGCAGAAGCTGAATCAGGCGGGGTTCCACAATTTCTTCATCGGCACGGTGGAAGCAGAGCCTACTGTGGAAGATGTGCTGGCGGAAGTGCGCAAAACCAATGCCAAGAAGGTGGTACTGCTGCCGTTGATGGTAGTTGCCGGTGACCATGCCCACAATGACATGGCGGGAGATGCGGAAGATACCTGGAAAGCGGTTTTTGCCAATGCCGGATACGAAACCCAGTGTGTACTGAAGGGTTTGGGACAGTATCCTGCGGTGCAGCAGATGGTTGTTGACCATGTGGCCGATGCCCTGGCAGGGGAGCACCTGCCCCAACCGGAGAAGGTCAATAAAGTTCCTGTCGGAGTAATCCTGCCTGCACAGATTGCCGACGGAACCTATGAAATTACAGTGGATTCCAGTTCTTCCATGTTCCATGTGGTAAAATGCATCTTGAACGTGGAAAACGGCACCATGACCGCGGCCATGACCATGAGTGGTGACGGCTACGGAAAAGTGTATATGGGCACGGCTCAGGAGGCTGCCCAGGCTCCGGAAGCAGAGCATATCTGCCCGGAGACCGGAAAACAGCAGGAAGTAGTGTTTACCGTTCCCGTGGCAGCGCTGAACCAGGAAATTCCCTGCGCCGCCTGGAGCGTTCGTAAGGGAATCTGGTACGACCGGGTGCTGGTATTTCGCAGCAGCGCCATTTCTGGCCAAAGAGCCTGATACCTTTGCATTGGATGACAGGAAAGATTCTGCCCACGGGAAGCTTTCCCGTGGGCAGATTTCATAAACCGGAAAGAAGGAAATGCTTATGGAATATACCGCACCCAGAATTTTGCTGGCGGGCACCAACAGCGGCTGCGGCAAGACCACACTTTGCTGCGCTCTTTTGCAGGCTCTGGTCAACCGGAATTTGCAAGTCGGCGCGTTCAAATGCGGCCCGGATTATATCGACCCCATGTTTCACAGCCGGATTATCGGCACCCACAGCGCCAATCTGGATTCCTTTTTCTTTTCGGAAAATACGCTGCGGTATCTGCTGGCAAAAAACAGCGCCGGGTGCGATGTGAGCATTCTGGAAGGGGTCATGGGCTTTTACGACGGTCTGAGCCTGGATTCTACCAAAGCCAGCACTTACGAGGTTGCCAGAATTACCCGCACCCCGGTGGTGCTGGTGGTGAATGCTGCCGGTGCGGCAATGTCCGTGCTGGCGGTGATTCATGGCTTTTTGAGCCTGTATCCGGATAACCAGATCCAGGGCGTGATTCTCAACCGCTGCAGTGCCGGAAGTTATCCCGGTCTGGCCCGGGCCATCCGGGAGAAATTTGCCGGAAGGATTCAGCCCCTGGGCTTTCTTCCCTCCGTTCCGGAAAGCACTTTGGAAAGCCGCCATTTGGGGCTGGTGACTGCCGGAGAAGTGGAAAACCTGAAAGAAAAAATACAGGCCCTTGCCATGCAGGCGGAAAAAACCTTGGATTTGGAAGGCCTGCTGTCGCTGGCAAAATCGGCCCCGACCCTGACCTGTGAAGAGGTAACCTTTCTCTTGCAGGAGCCGGTGCGCATTGGAGTCGCCCAGGACAAAGCCTTCTGCTTTTACTATGGGGACAATCTGACTGCCTTGGAAGAGCTGGGAGCCCAGCTGGTGCCTTTCAGCCCGCTGACAGACAACCATCTTCCGGAGAACCTGGACGGACTGTATTTGGGAGGCGGATATCCGGAACTGTATCTTTCCCAGCTCAGCCAGAACCAGGGGATGCGGCAGTCCATCCGGGAAGCGCTGGATGCTGGACTTCCCTGCATTGCCGAGTGCGGCGGCTTCATGTACCTGACCCAGGCCATTGCCGACGTACCTATGGTGGGGGCAGTGGGAGGAGGCTGCTTTGACCGGGGAAAGCTTACCCGGTTCGGCTATGTGACTCTGACGGCCCAAAGGGACAATCTGCTGTGCAAAGTAGGAGAGTCCATTGCCGGACATGAATTTCACCACTGGGACTGCACGGAAAACGGAAACACCTTCCTGGCAGAAAAGCCCAGCGGAAAGCAGTGGCCTGCGGTGGTTGCCACGGAAACACTCTACGCCGGATTCCCTCATTTTCATTTCTATGCCAATCCGGAATTTGTCCGGAATTTCTATGAAGCCTGCCGAAAGGAGAAATATCGTCATGCTGGAAACCATCAAACCCGGTGACATCGAAAAACGGAGTTTTGAAATTATTACGGAGATTCTGGGGGACACCAAACTGGACCCCAAGCAGGAGCCGATCATCAAGCGGGTGATTCACACCACCGCAGATTTTTCCTATGTGGAGAATCTGGCCTTTTCCCCGGATGCGGTGGACAAGGCTCTGGAAGCCCTCCGGGGTGGCTGCGATATCGTCACCGACACCCAAATGGCTAAGGCTGGTATCAACAAAACCATCCTGGGCAAGCTGGGAGGCACCGTCCACTGCTTCATGTCCGATCCGGAGGTAGCGGCAGAGGCCAAGCAGCGGGGCATCACCCGGGCCATTGTCTCCATGGAGCGGGCAGCCCAGCTGGAGAAGCCCTGCATTTTTGCCATCGGCAACGCCCCCACAGCGCTGATTTCCCTGCATGAGCAGATGGCGGCGGGAGCGCTGCATCCGGCGTTGATCATCGGCGTGCCGGTGGGCTTTGTCAACGTGGTGGAGAGCAAGGAACTGATTCTGACAGACCCGGCACCCTACATTGTGGCCCGGGGCCGCAAGGGCGGCAGCAACGTGGCGGCAGCCATCTGCAATGCCCTGCTCTACCAGATCATGCGGTAAAGCTATGGAAGTATATATCGACAAAGGCGGCAAAAAGCTGCGCATGGGCTACACCACCGGCACCTGCGCCGCAGCCGCCGCCAAGGCAGCGGCCTGGATGCTGCTGACGGGAAGAAACAAGGAAGAAATATCAATCGAAACCCCTAAGGGGATTACTGTGCAGCTGGAAATCCTGGAAATCACCCGGGAAGACGGTGCGGTTTCCTGCGCCGTCCGTAAAGACAGCGGCGACGATCCCGATGTGACCAACGGCACCCTGATTTTCGCCCGGGTTTCCAGGACAGATACCCCCGGCATTTCCATTGACGGTGGGGAAGGGGTAGGACGGGTGACTAAACCGGGACTGAACCAGCCGGTGGGAGCAGCCGCCATCAATTCCGTTCCCCGGCAGATGATCCGGGAAAACCTGACCCAGGTGATGGCCTTGACGGACTACCAGGGAGGACTGGATGTGGTGATTTCCGCACCGGATGGAGAAGCCTTGGCCAAAAAGACCTTCAATCCCCGGCTGGGCATTGTGGGAGGAATCTCCATTCTGGGAACCACCGGAATTGTGGAGCCCATGAGTGAAAAGGCCCTGGTGGATACCATCCGGGTGGAACTGGGTCAGCGCCGGGACTTGGGGCAGGAATATGTATTGCTCACCCCCGGCAACTACGGCTCGTCCTTTCTGAAAAACAGTCTGGGGATGAACCCGGAAACGGCAGTGCAGTGCTCGAACTTTATCGGCGAAAGCCTGGATATCTGCAAAGAACTGGGATTCCGGGGCGCGCTGCTCATTGGCCACATTGGCAAGCTGGTGAAGATTGCTGGCGGGATGATGAATACCCATTCCAAATACGGCGACTGTCGGATGGAAATTCTGGCGGCCCACGCCGCAGCGGCAGGACTGAAGCCAGAGCAGGTGGGAAAGCTGCTGCAATGCGTTGCCTGTGACGATGCGCTGGCGGTGATTTCCGATGATCGCTGCCGCAGGGCGGCTTTGGAAAGCCTGACGGAAAAAATCGGCTTTCACTTACAATGCCGGGGCGGGGAAACCCTGGAAACCGGCGCAATTGTCTATTCTCTGCAATATGGCATTCTGGGGCAGACCGCAAATGCCGTGCAGCTTTGGCAAACAATCAAGGAGGGAACATAATGGTACATTTTGTAGGCGCCGGCAGCGGCGCTGTGGATTTGATTACAGTGCGGGGACAGCGGCTTTTGCAGCAGGCGGATGTGGTAATTTACGCCGGTTCTCTGGTCAATCCGGAACTTCTGGAAAATTGCAGACCGGACTGCCAGATTCACAACAGCGCCAAAATGACCCTGGAAGAAGTGATCGAGGTAATCCGTGAGGCGGAGAGCCAGGGCAAAACCACCGTCCGGCTGCATACCGGCGATTCCAGCATTTATGGCGCTGTGCGGGAGCAGTTTGACGAACTGGAAAAGCTGGGCATTGCCTATGATGTCTGCCCCGGCGTCAGCGCCTTCTGCGGCGCGGCCTCGTCTCTGAAAGCAGAATACACCCTGCCGGATGTGAGCCAGACGGTAATTATTACCCGGGCAGCCGGCCGTACCCCCGTGCCGGAGCGGGAGTCTATCCGATCTCTGGCAGCTCACGGAGCTACCATGGTGCTGTTCCTCAGTACATCGTTGACAGAAAGCCTACAGCGGGAACTGCTGGCAGGGGGCTATGCCGGTTCTACTCCGGTAGCCATCGTCTACAAGGCCACCTGGCCGGAGGAGCGGATCTTCCGCTGCACGGTGGACACCCTTCACGAAACCGTGACACAGAATGGTCTGACCAAAACGTCTCTGATTATCGTGGGCAACTGCATGGGCCAGGAATATGAGAGATCTCTGCTGTACCATCCGGAGTTTACCACGGAATTCCGGGAGGCAAGCAAATGATAGCGGCGATTTTCGCCTACAGCAGTCAGGGAATGGAAAGCGCCCGCCGGGTTCGGCAGGGGCTATCTGGGATGCAAACCCATTGTTTCGCCCCCCAGCGATTGGCGGATGGAGACTTTGAAGGGATTCCCAAGCCCTCCCAAAGCTTTTATGGGAAGTGGTTTTCCCAGGCGGAGGTGCTGATTTTTGTGGGTTCCTGCGGCATTGCGGTGCGGCAGATTGCTCCCTATGTCCACAGCAAAACCAGCGACCCGGCGGTGCTGTGTCTGGACGAGCTGGGACAGTTCGTCATCCCCCTGCTCTCCGGCCACATCGGCGGAGCCAACGCCCTGGCAAGGGAGCTTTCGAAAGAATTGGGCGCTACGGCGGTGATTACTACTGCTACCGATATCAACGGCCGGTTTTCCGTGGATGCCTGGGCGACGGAACAAGGATTTTTTATCAGCGATATGCCCTCTGCCAAGGCGGTATCCGCCGCTATTTTGGAGGGAGATGTGCCCTTGAAAAGTGATTTCCCCACTGTGGGAACGTTACCCTCCGGGGTGATTCCCGGGGAAACGGGAAAGGTGGGCATTTTCCTGACCTATGGAACCGAAGAACCCTTTGATACAACGCTGCGGCTTCTTCCCAAGGTGCTGTATCTCGGCATCGGCTGCCGGAAGGGAGTTCCAGCGCAGACCATCGAGGATGTGGTTACCCAGGTTTTGCGGCAGCATCACATTGACTGCCGGAGCATCGCCCGGGTGGCATCCATTGACCGTAAGGCCCAGGAGCCGGGGCTGCTGGAATTCTGTGAGAAAAACCACTGGCAGGCAATTTTTTATACCGCCCAGGAACTTTCCCAGGTAGGGGGGACGGTGTCCTCCTCGTCCTTCGTCGAAAGTGTCGTTGGTGTGGACAATGTCTGCGAGCGTGCCGCTTTGATGGAAGCGGACAAACTGATTGTGAACAAAACCGCCCGGGACGGGGTTACCGTTGCCCTGGCGCTGAAATCTATGGAGGTACAATTTGGCTAAGCTGTATGTGGTGGGCATTGGCCCCGGAAATTATGAGAATCTGACCATCCGCGCCCAGCAGGTGCTGGAGCAGTGCGATGTGATTATCGGCTACCATGTGTATGTGGATTTGGTGAAAAACTGGTATCCGGAAAAGGAATACATGACCACCCCCATGACCCGGGAAACCCAGCGCTGCCAGATGGCCCTGGACGAGGCCATGAAAGGCCGGGACGTTGCCATGGTCTGCTCCGGTGACAGCGTGATCTACGGCATGGGCGCCCTGATTTACGAGCTGCGGGGCGAAAAGACGGAGCCGGAAATCGTGGTGGTTCCCGGCCTGACGGCAGCCTGCAGCGGCGGCGCTCTGCTGGGTGCGCCGCTGACCCATGACTTTGCGGTCATCAGCCTCAGCGACCGGCTGACCCCCTGGGAGAAGATTGAAACCCGGCTGGAATGCGCTGCCAAGGCAGACCTGTCCATTGTGCTGTATAACCCCGCCAGCCACGGACGTCCGGACCATCTGCGCCGGGCCTGCCAGATTCTGCGCAGGGAATTGCCTGCCGACCGTCTCTGCGCCGTGGCCCGGAACATCGGCCGGGAAGGGGAGGAAGGCAAGCTCTGCACCCTGGAACAGCTGGAAACTATGGATGTGGATATGTTCTGCACCGTGTTCATCGGCAACGCCATGACCCGCCAGATTGCCGGGAAATTGGTGACCCCCAGAGGATATCGGAATGTATAAACTTTGTATTTTTGCCGGAACCACCGAAGGGCGAAAGCTGGTGGAATTCCTGGTTACCCAGCCGGTTTCGGTGACGGCCTGCGTGGCTACGGAATACGGAGAAACCCTGCTGCTGGAAGGAGAGAACCTGACGGTTTCCGCCCGCCGGATGACCCGGGAGGAAATGGCTCGGCTGTTTTCTCAGGAAGGGTTTGACCTGGTGGTGGACGCCACCCACCCTTACGCCAGCGTGGTGACGGAGAATATCTGCGCCGCCTGCCAGGAAACGGGAACGGACTATCTGCGCCTGCTCCGCCGCAACGGCAAGGCTCAGGATGACGATATCCTGGTGCCGGACATTGCCGGAGCGGTGGATTATTTAAATACCCAGGAGGGCAATATCCTGCTGACCACCGGCAGCAAGGAGCTGAAGGCCTTTTCTCAGCTGGAAGGTTTTTCTCAGCGGGTGTATGCCCGGGTACTGCCCATGACGGAATCTCTGGAGCTGTGCCGGGAAGCCGGGGTGCAGCCGTCCCATATCTTTGCTATGCAGGGCCCCTTTACCCGGCAGATGAATACCGCCATGCTGGAAAGCATCCAGGCAAAATTTCTGGTTACCAAGGAATCCGGCGGCGCCGGTGGCTTTGCCGAAAAGCTGGCGGCGGCCCGGGAGGCCGGGGCAAAGCTGGTGATTATCGGCCGCCCGCCCCAGGTGGAAGGGATGGACTTTGACCAGGTGGTGAATGAGATTTGCAGCCGTTTCGGCCTTACCTGGAAG
>USHP01000019.1 GCA_900554625.1 uncultured Eubacteriales bacterium
GTTTTCCGTTACATCCTCGCCCACGTTGCCATCGCCTCTGGTAGCACCCCGAACAAAGCGCCCATCCACATACTCCAACGCCACGGACAGTCCATCGATTTTGGGCTCTACAGAAAATTCCGCCCCCGGCTCCGCTTCCAGCGTCTTGTCCAAAAAGTCGTTCAGCTCTTCCAAACTAAACACATCCTGAAGGCTCATCAGCGGCACCGGATGATTCACCTTTTCAAACTGGCTCAGAGCAGCACCGCCAACTCGCTTTGTGGGAGAATCCGGTGCAGCATATTCCGGATTGGCGTTTTCCAGTTCTTCCAATTCCCGCAAAAGGCGGTCATATTCAAAGTCCGGCATCTTCGGATCATCCAGCACATAGTACTGATATCCTGCCTCATTGAGCAGGGAGGTCAATTCCCTGATTCTCTCTATTGCGTTCATACATTCCTCCGGTGTTCAAAAACGTATTGGGAACATCTCCTACAATTACAGTCTGCGCAACCACGACTTCACTATTGATGGTAAAGCTGTTGGTTTCCCCCAGTACCAGTACCGCTACATCCACGCTAACTACCATGGTTAGTTGATGTAGCGTCTGGTTGATGCCGGCTTGGGAAAAACTGCTGACAAAATTCGCATCGGAATTCCGAATGGAAAGGATGTGCACCGGAATCACCGGACCTCTTCCGGAGAAAAATTCAGGAAAAAACAAACTTCCCAGCGGAATTCCCAGATCCGATGTATCCAAGGCTAAAATTTCATCATTTATGATGTTCAGAATATCCGTTTTCAGTCGATTGATTTCGCTCATATTGGTCTTCAGAGCCGTAATTCGTCCATCAAGATCCTTTTCGAAATATACGATCCGGTCATATTGAATTACACCGTCCGCAATTTGCTTGGCAATGGCATCATTTGTCAGATCTGACGTAGTATTCTTCACCTGTGTCTGCGCCAGATCTTGAATAATCAGCCGGTAACGGCTGCGAAACATCAAAAAGCCGATGCAGACCAGCATGGCCAAAACCGCCAGAATTCGCACAAAATTTCTCAGCCGACGAACCATTGCCATCCCTCCCGGCAAATTCTATGCCGGGAAAGATATAGAAATTACAACTTTTTCATATGGGCAGATGCAGTTTTTGCCATAAGTTTTTTGGTACCAATGTCATCAAAGGCAATTTCCAGCAGTGCATCTCCTCCCATTTTCATGACAGACAAGACCATTCCCTTGCCAAATGCAGCGTGCTGAACCATGTCTCCCTGGTTTAACTCCAGTGTTGGTGCGGTGGGGGTGGATGCAATAGAACTAAGGACCGACTTATGCTGGGGTTTCCGTGCAGGTGTACCGTAAGAGCGGTTTTCGTAGGAACGGCTTGTTTCCTGGGGTTTGTGGTATCCACCTTTTTTTACCATACAGTCTTCCGGGATTTCCTTTAGGAATCGGGATGGTAAGGAGGCAGCAGTTCTTCCGTAGATCATTCTCTGTCTTGCATAAGAAATAGTCAGGGTCTCTTTGGCTCGGGTAATGGCAACATAGCACAGCCGCCGCTCCTCTTCCATCTCTTCCGTGTCTCCAATGGCACGCATACCAGGGAACAGGCCATCTTCAAAGCCCACCAAGAACACATGAGGGAATTCCAAGCCCTTGGCCGAGTGCATGGTCATCATGACTACAGCATCGTCGCCTTCGTTATACTGCTCCAAGTCCGTATACAATGCGATTTCTTCCAGGAAACCTGCCAAAGTGGGGATATCGGCATTTTCTATGTAAGCGTTGATGCTGGATTTTAACTCTCGTACGTTTTCCAAACGAGTTTTATTCTCTTCCGTATCCTTGCTTTTCAGCATATCCACATAACCGCTGCGGATCAAGAGTTCCTCATAAAAGTCCGGAAGGCTCATCCCATCATCCAGCAGCTGCGCAAGCTCCTCCATCAATCCGGAGAATTGGAGAAGCTTTGCCGCAGATTTTTCCAGCGGACCATAATTGTAAGGATCGGATATAACATCATAAAGCGGCTTGTGCTCTGCATCGGCCAATCTCGCCGCAGTTTCGATGGTTTTTGCGCCAATTCCCCGAGGGGGATTGTTTATAATCCGCTTCAGGCGCAGATCATCGCTGCGATTGTTGATGACGCACAAATACGACAGCATATCCTTGACTTCCGCCCGGTCAAAGAATCGTGTTCCGCCAATGACCCGGTACGGAATTCCATTTCGCTTCAACGCATATTCCAAAGCGTTGGATTGGGCATTGGTACGATACAAAATGGCGTAGTCTTTGAATTGCTTTCCACGGGAACCAGCCAGGATTTTTCCAGAGACAAAGTTGCCCTCTGTCCCTTCGTCACTGGCTTCATAGACCGTGATGGGCTGACCCTGACCGTTCGCCGTCCAAAGCTTCTTTCCTTTTCGACCCAAGTTGTGCGAGATTACCGCATTGGCCGCATTTAGGATGGACTGGCTGGAACGGTAATTTTGTTCCAAGCGAATGGTGCGGCTGCCCCGGTACTGCTTTTCGAAATTCAGGATATTTTCAATGGTGGCTCCCCGGAACCGATAAATACTCTGGTCGTCATCACCAACGACGCAGACATTTTCATATCCGCCTGCCAGCAAGGATGTCAGCAAGTACTGGGTATGGTTGGTGTCCTGATACTCATCCACCAGCACATATCGGAATTTTCTCTGGTAGTAGTTTCTGACGTCCTCGTGCTCCTGCAAAAGCTTGACTGTCACATAAATCAAGTCATCAAAATCCAGGGCATTATTATCTTTCAAGCGGGTCTGGTATTGAAGATACGCCTTGGCGATGTGTTTCGCCCGAATATCCCCATTCTGCTCTGCTCGATCCAGCATTTCCTGTGGGGAAACCATTTTATCCTTTTCCTTACTAATTGCTCCCAGGACATACTTGGGCGGAAAGGTCTTATCATCCAGCCCCATATCCCGGAGAATTTCTTTCATAATCCGCTCAGAATCTGCAGTATCATAAATCGTAAAGCTTTTAGTATATCCCATCCGCTCAATATCCCGCCGAAGAATGCGGCAGCAAGCAGAGTGGAAGGTCATCGCCCAGATATCCTGAGCACCTTCTCCTAGCAGCGCAGAAAGTCGCTCTTTCAATTCATTTGCAGCTTTATTTGTGAAGGTAATGGCAATAATGCTCCAAGGCACAGCAGGCTCCACTCCGCACAGGAGATCGGCACGACGGCTGTCCAATTCCGAAGGTTCCTCACTCAATGTCTCCAGAAAGCGTACATCTTCCTCTGTTACCGTGTCCGGTATTTCCTGACAATCGCTGCCGCGTCCGAAGCGCATGATATTGGCGATACGATTGATCAGTACAGTGGTTTTGCCGCTGCCAGCGCCTGCCAAAAGAAGCAGCGGTCCCTCTGTTGTCAGAACCGCTTCCTGCTGCATGGGATTGAGCAAACGAAATTGCCGGGCAATATAAGCCCGGCGGGCAGAGAGAAAGCGGGATTGATATTGTTCTGTCATAGTTGCACCTGTCCATATTCCATGATGCGACTATTTTACTCCATTTTCCGCAAAAGGTAAAGAGATAATTTACGCCATCAGTTCTCGCAGAAGACCCAATGCTTTCTTTTCAATTCTGGATACCTGCACCTGGCTGACATCCATAACTTTTGCCACCCGCTGCTGGGTCAGACAGTGAAAATAGCGTAGCTTGATCACCGTCTTTTCTCGCTCTGGCAGGGCTTCAATTGCCTGGCGCAATGCAATCTTTTCTACCAGCCCTTCTTCCGATTCCGTATCCGTCAGAATATTTTCCAGTGAAAAACCCTCTTCACCGGTTTGCTTTTGAATAGACTCCGTAGCCGCAGTGGCAGTTTCGGCCAAAGCAATTTCTTCCGGGGAAAATCCGGTTTGCCGGGAGATTTCCTGAATGGTAGGCTCTCTGCCCAAAGCGGATGTCAGTCGATTCCGTGTGGCTTTGATGGTGGCTGATTGCTCTTTCAGACTTCTCGAAACTTTTACTGCGCCGTCATCCCGGAGAAACCGTCGAATTTCTCCCGCAATTTTCGGGACTGCATAAGTAGAAAACTGGGTGCCATATTCCAAATCAAAACCTTCTACGGCTTTCAAAAAGCCCAGGCATCCCAGCTGATACAGATCGTCAGCCTCCGTCCCCCGTCCCATGAATCGTCTGGCAACGGACCAGATTAAGCCGGAATTCTCCTCTACCAGCTGCTGTGTAGCGTCCCGATTTCCTGACTGGGATTGACGGATCAGCTCTTCCAGACCAGTCATTGCCGTCTCAGCAGCTTCCGCCGCATATGTACCGTGGTTCCCTTTCCTGGTTTCGAACTGATTTCCAAGTTGGTCATAAAGCTTTCCATAATGGTAAAGCCCATACCGCTGCGTTCATTTCCGCCTGTGGTATAGGCCGGGCGCCGCGCCTGCTCCACATCTGCAATGCCAATTCCTTTATCTTTGACCACGATATCCAGCACATTGTCCTTTAAAATCCGGCAGCGCAGGGTGATATTCCCCAATTTTTCCGGGTAAGCATGTACAATGCAATTGGTAACGGCCTCTGATACTGCCGTCCGGATATCCCCCAATTCTTCTAACGTTGGGTCCATCTGTGCGGCAAAGCAGGCTACAGCTGACCGGGCAAATGCCTCATTGCTGGATTTGCTGGGGAAATCCAAAATCATATAATTATCAAATTTCATGACACAGCCTCCTTGATTTCCACCAATTTATCAATTCCAGACGCTTGGAATACCCGCATGGGCTGAGGTGCAATTCCGGTAAGCAAAAGCTTTCCTTCAATTTGAGTCATATTGCGAAGGGCATTGATTACCACCGCAATGCCAGAGGAATCCACAAAAGAAACCTCCTCAAAGTCCAACACACAAACCTGTGGCGTGTACGCCTCAATTTTAGCAGCAATAGCTTGGATATAGGATTTGGCGCAGTGGTGGTCAATTTCTCCGGTGAGTGCCACTGTCAGCCGTCCCTCCTCCAAAAAACTGGTAAAGTGCATACTTTTCCTCCTTTGTTCGATTTCTACACATAGTATAAAATCCCATTTCCGAAATTGCAGTCGGAAATGGGATTGATAGAAAAAATGGCTGAGGCGCAAACCGTAAGTTTGCGCCTCAAAATGGATTATTTTAATTTGCTCATAGCCTCTTGGCTTTGCTCCAAGCTGGCAATCAAATCCCGGGCTTTCTGAGCCTTCTCCCGCTCAGCATTTACTACTGCTTCCGGAGCACGGGAGATGAAGTTTTCATTCTTCAGCTTACCCTCCAGAGAGGCCAGATTCTTTCTCGCCTTCTCCAGCTCCTTCGCAATCCGCTCCAGTTCTTTTGCGACATCTACCAGCTGGCCCATGGGAATATACAGCTTGGCATCCGCAGTTGCACAGGTTACCATGCCATCCAGGTTCTCGGGTTCCCGATCCAGGAGCGTTACCTGATCGGCATAGGCCAAACGCTGGATAAAGCCTTCGCCTTCCGTAAATACTTCCCGCTTGGCTGTCAGGACATAAAGCGCAGCCTTCTTGCTGGGCGGTACATTCATTTCCGCACGACGGTTACGAATGGCCCGGATCGCATTCATAACGGACTCCATGTGGCTTTCTTCCGTCTTAAATGCCAGGTCTTCCCGGTATTCCGGCCATTTGGCAACAATCAGCGCTTCTCCATCATGGGGTAGGCTCTGCCAGATTTCCTCAGTGATGAAGGGCATAAACGGATGCAGCAGCCGCAGCACCTGGTCCAGCACATAAACCAGAACTGCCATGGCAGTCTCCTTGCGCTCGGCATCCTCGGAATACAGGCGAGCTTTCGTCAGCTCGATATACCAGTCACAATAGGTATCCCAGATAAAGTCATATACTTTCTGGACAGCAACACCCAGCTCGTATTTTTCCAGGTTTTCAGTGACTTCGGAAATCAGCGTATTGAGCTTGCTGAGTACCCACTTATCCGCGATTTCCAGTTTCTGCATTTCCGGAAGACCGGTGGATGCGTTTTCTCCCAGGTTCATCATGACGTAGCGAGAAGCGTTCCAGAGCTTGTTGGCAAAATTGCGCATAGCTTCGCAGCGCTCCACATAGAAACGCATATCATTTCCGGGAGAGTTACCGGTGACCATATTCATCCGCAAGGCATCGCAGCCGTATTTATCAATCATCTCCAGCGGATCAATGCCGTTGCCCAAAGATTTGGACATCTTCCGTCCCTGATTATCCCGGACCAAGCCATGGATCAGCACGGTGTGGAAGGGCGTCTTGCCGGTATGGGCGCAGCCAGAGAAGATCATTCTGGCAACCCAGAAGAAAATAATGTCATAGCCGGTGACCAAAACATCAGTGGGATAGAAATAATTCAGATCCTCGGTTTTTTCCGGCCAACCCAGAGTCTCAAAGGGCCACAGGGCAGAGCTGAACCAAGTATCCAGCACATCCGGATCTCGTTCAATCCGGGTGCTGCCGCACTTTTCACACTTGCAGGCATCTTCCCGGGATACAGTAATGTGGCCGCAATCTGCACAGGTCCAGGCGGGAATCTGATGTCCCCACCACAGCTGACGGGAGATACACCAGTCGCGGACATTTTCCATCCAATTCAGGTAGGTCTTGCTGAACCGCTCCGGGACAAACTTGGTTTCGTTCTCTTTCACAACCCGAATAGCCTCTTCAGCCAGCGGCTTCATCTTGACAAACCACTGGGCAGAAATGATCGGCTCCACATCCTTATGACAGCGATAGCAAGTGCCAACGTTGTGACTGTAGTCTTCTACTTTGACCAGGTAGCCGCCGGCCTCCAGATCGGCAACAATGGCCTTACGGGCATCATAGCGGTCCATTCCTTCGTACTTTCCGCCCAACTCGTTAACCTTACCATTGTCATCCAGAACACGGATCACTTCCAGATTGTGCCGCAGACCAACTTCAAAGTCGTTAGGATCATGGGCAGGCGTCATCTTGACACAGCCGGTGCCAAACTCCATCTCTGCATAGTCATCGGCAACAACCGGGATTTCTTTGTTCACTAGAGGCAGAATGACTTTCTTTCCCACGATCGAGCGATAGCGCTCATCGTTGGGGTTGACACAGACACCGGTATCGCCCAGCATGGTTTCCGGACGGGTAGTAGCTACAACCACTTCCCCGCTGCCATCGGCCAAGGGATAGCGAATATGCCACAGATGACCGGGCTTGTCCACATACTCCACTTCCGCATCAGAAAGTGCAGTGACACAGTTGGGGCACCAGTTGATGATTCGGCTGCCCTTGTAAATCAAGCCCTTTTCATACAGGGACACAAATACTTCCCGGACAGCTTTGGAACATCCTTCGTCCATAGTAAAGCGGGCACGATCCCAATCACAGGAGGCACCCAGCTTCTTCTGCTGCTCCACAATCCGGTTTCCGTATTTATATTTCCAATCCCATACCCGTTCCAGGAACTTCTCCCGGCCCAGATCATAACGGGTCAGACCTTCTTTTCTGAGTTCCTCTTCTACCTTAATCTGTGTAGCAATGCCGGCATGGTCAACACCAGGCACCCACAAGGCATTATAACCCTGCATCCGCTTAAACCGGATCAACGTATCCTGAAGCGTTGCATCCATGGCGTGACCCATATGCAGCTGACCGGTGACATTGGGTGGGGGCATGACAATGGTAAACGGCTTTTTCCCTTCCTCCCGCTTGGCGTGGAAGTAGCCGCCTTGCTGCCACATTTCGTAGATCTTCGATTCTACCTGCTGCGGCTCATAGACTTTTGGTAATTCTCTGGCCATGTTTTCTACTCCTTTTCAAATAGAAATGCCCTGAACGCATTAGCGTTCAGGGCGAAAAATACACTTTCCGCGGTACCACCTGAATTCCCATCCGGGCACTTGACAGCTATAACGGGCAGACCCGTATCGTCTTACTTCATTCAGACAATCCGCTCCGGGATGACCATCTGCTTCCTTCCGTATGCCCTCTCACCTTCCGGACACTCTCTGAACGGCGCTGAAAGCAGAACCTTCCCATCTACGCATTTACTTTTATAAAGTATCATACATTCTCTTGACTGTCAACAAAAGATAGAAAAAAGACTGGATAATTCAAAAACTGTTTTCACACTTTCCCTTGACGCATGGAAAATTCTTTCCTATAATGAGACAAACAACGAATTGTGAGATGATGATATGAAATTATCTTTGGTCGTTCCCTGTTACAATGAAGCAGACAATGTGGCACCTTTTCAGGATGCGGTGATCAACGCGTTTGATGGCTGCGGCTACGATTTTGAAATCATTTTTATCAACGACGGAAGCAAGGATGCTACGCTACATAACTTAAAGAAATTACACGCTCAGCAGAAATGTCCTGTGAAGGTGATTTCTTTTTCCAGAAACTTTGGAAAGGAAGCCGGTTTGTATGCTGGGCTTCAGCATGCCAGCGGAGAATATATTTCCTTAATCGACGCAGATTTACAGCAGCGCCCGGAAATCGTGCGAGACATGGTTACTATTTTGGATGAACAGCCCCAGTATGATGTGGTAGCTGCCTATCAGGATCGCCGTGGAGAAGGCAAGGTTCTGTCTTTTTTCAAAAAGAGTTTCTACGCCATCATCAATAAACTATCTGACGTAACATTGCAGCCAGATGCCAGTGATTTCCGCACGTTCCGCCGCAGCGTCCGTGACAGCATTCTGGAGCTGGCAGAATACCATCGCTTTTCTAAAGGAATCTTTGCTTGGGTTGGATATGACACCTGCTTTATTCCCTATACCGCCTGTGAGCGTGCTGCCGGTACAACTAAGTGGAGTTTCTGGAAGCTGGTGGAATATGCCATTGAAGGTATTATCGGTTATTCCACGGCCCCGTTGCGGCTTGCAACAGTATTGGGGTGCATTTCCGGAATTGGTGCGGTCTTTTACCTGATTTGGGTACTGCTGGAGAAGTTAATTTGCGGAATTGATGTACCAGGATTTGCAACAATCATTGTGCTGATTCTCTTCTTTGGTTCCATGCAGCTGTTCTGTATCGGAATCATCGGGGAGTATGTAGGCAGGACCTTTGAGCAAAGCAAAAATCGCCCCATTTATATTGCCAAAGAAGTTCTGGATTACGAGAAAGACTGAAAAAACAAGGGCTGTTTTCAATAACAGCCCTTGTTTTTATTCCGACTCTCCATCCAGAAATTGATTGATTTTCTCAAGAAAGGCTTCGCTGTACCAGGAAGCCTTCAGCTCTCCAACGCCGGATACTTGCTTAAACTCCCACCGGGTTCTGGGGCGTTTCTTTGCCATATCGGTCAATGTCGCATTGGAGAAGACCACATAAGCCGGGACTCCAGCTTCTTTTGCCAGTTTCCCCCGCAGCTCTTTCAGCACATCAAACAGTTCCGCTTCCTGCCCGGCCAAAGAAGCGGCAGCTGCAGAAACCTCTTCTGGCTCGGATTCTACCTTCATCACAACTTTTTGCCCGCGATACAGCACTTCAGAAGCTAAGGCGGTCAACTGCAGCGTTTGATTTTCCCGAGCCGCTTGCAGATATCCTTCTGCCTCCAGATGGTCTATCATAGCATGCAAATCGCTTCTGGTACGATCCTTCATCAATCCATAAGTACTTAACTCATCCAGATGCAGTTCCAGAATTCGTTTATCCTTACTCCCCCGCAGCGTTCTGGCGATAAGATTTACACCAACCCAGTACCCCAGCTTATCATACATCCGTTTTACACAAGACAAAATCATCTGCGATTCTAGGGTAATATCTACCTCCCGGAAGTTTCCGTTGCAGTTTCCGCAGTTTCCGCAAATTTCTGGATGCTTCTGCCCGAAATATTCCAGGATATATCCACGCAGGCATGTCTTGGTTTTGCAATAACCCACCATAGCGTCCAGTCTGGCCAAATCCTGTTTGCGAATGATTTCTTGCTGAACGGGGTCTAAATCTTCATTTTCTCCGCCATTTTGAATCAAAAAGTGCGCAGTGCTCACATCCGTACCGCTGAAAAGCAAAATGCAGTCAGCCTGGGAGCCATCCCTTCCGGCTCTTCCTGCCTCCTGGTAATATGCCTCCAGACTTTTGGGCATATTGTAGTGAATGACAAAGCTGACATTTGATTTATCAATACCCATGCCGAAAGCATTGGTTGCAACCATAATGGTTTTTCGATCGAAAAGAAAGTCCTCCTGGTTGGATGTACGCTCCTGCTCTTCCAATCCTGCATGGTAGCGTGTGGCGGGATAGCCCAATTCATTGAGCATCTGACATACCGTTTCTACTTTTTTTCGTGTAGCGCAATAGATGATCCCGCTCTTCCCGATCCGGGCGCCAAGCAGCTGTTTTAGTTCCCGGTCTTTCAATTCCGGGTGGAGAACGGTAAAGCAGAGATTCGGACGGTCAAATCCGGTTACAGTCTGCACAGGATTGCGAAGTCCCAAAACTCGTTTGATGTCCTCCTGAACCTGCATGGTCGCGGTTGCAGTGAAGGCTGCAACAATGGGTCTTCTGGATAATCCGGCAATAAACTGCACAATCCGCAGGTAGCTGGGTCGAAAATCCTGTCCCCATTGGGAAATGCAGTGGGCTTCATCCACTGCAACAAAGGAAATCGGCAGCTGTTCTGCCAACGCACCAAAGCCTTCTGAATCCAGTCGCTCCGGTGCGACATAGATTATTTTATATTTTCCTGCCAGCATATTGCGGTAGACTGCCTGAATTTGTCCGTAGTTCAAGCTGCTGTTAATATACGCTGCCGGTACTCCTGCCGCCTTCAATGCCATTACCTGATCGCGCATAAGGGAGATCAGTGGGGATACAACCAAAGAGATTCCTGGCAGCAAGAGAGCCGGAATCTGATAACACATACTTTTTCCGCCGCCGGTAGGCATAATGCCAAAGGCGTCCCGTCCCGATAGAATGCCATCAATCAGCATTTCTTGTCCGGGACGGAACTGAGAATATCCAAAAATTCGCTGGAGCAGCTGTAGCTTATCCATGTTTCTTCACCATTTCATTCGTCACTGAGCGTTATTTTCGCATACTTTGGTGATAATTGCAAGCCAAACTTCTACCATCTGATTTTTGTACTGGGTAGTAAGATTGACTTTTGTCAGCTACCGCATATAATAAAAGACAGGTGATGCAATGTGAAAACAAACCAGGCTGTATGCCTTTTAAACGATTCCTTTCCTCCACTGATTGACGGTGTTGCCAATGCAGTGGTCAACTACGCCGAACAGATTACGAAGTCTGGCGCACAGGCTGTGGTGGTTACACCCAACCATCCGGATGCAGAGGATTCTCGCTTTCCCTATCCAATCGTACGCTATCCGAGCATTGACATCCGTCACAAAGTAGGATACCTTGCCGGAGTTCCCTTCTCTCCAGAAGTCGCAAGTTATGTAACACGAGAAAAGATTGCGATTCTTCACAGCCATTGTCCTATCGTCTCAACCTTGATGGCTCGCCAGCTGCGGCAAATTACAGACGCACCTTTGGTCATGACGTATCACACAAAGTTTGACATTGAGATTTCCAATATTCTGCACAGCAAGCTGCTGCAGTCCGGCAGCAAAAAGGCTCTGGTGCATAATATCAGCGCCTGTGACGAAATATGGGTGGTCAGCAAAGGCGCAGGAGAGAACTTATCCAAACTGGGATACGAAGGCGACTTTGTGGTTATGCCTAATGGCGTGGATTTCCCGCATGGCCGTGTTTCCAAGGAAGCAGTATCCCAAGCGACTGAGGGGTATGATCTACCGGATGGCGTTACAGTTTTCCTATTTGTAGGTCGGATGCGCTGGTATAAAGGGCAGCGTATTATTTTGGACGCTTTGTCCAAAATCGCCGCAGATGGACATGATTTCCGGATGGTCTTTGTCGGTTCGGGAAGTGATGAAGCAGAGATCAAAGCCTACGCTCAGGAATGCGGCATTGGAAAAAAGTGTATTTTTACCGGGGCCATTGCCGAACGGGAGACTCTGCGAGCCTGGTATTGCCGCGCAGACCTCTTCCTGTTCCCTTCTACCTTCGATACCAACGGTTTGGTTGTGCGAGAGGCTGCGGCTTGCAGTGTTGCATCGGTGTTAATTCGAGGAAGCTGTGCAGCAGAGGGGATTACCGATGGCAGAAACGGCTATTTAATCGAAGAAAATGCAGAAAGTTTAGCTGAATGTCTTCTTGCGCTCTGGAACAAGCGAGATCTTATGCACCAAGCCGGAGAATTGGCAAATCAGGAAATCTACATTTCCTGGGAAACTGCAGTCCATGCTGCAATGGAGCGCTATGAAATCGTAATCGACCGGTATAAAAGCGGCCTATATCCTTCCCGCCGGGAACCGATGGACGTGCTGCTGAAAGCCAATGGCGAACTCATGGAAGATCTGGGACACCTGATGGCGTTGCGAAAAGAAATGCACCATCATTCCGAGCCTTGATTATCCAAAAACCTTTCAGTGCCGCTGTTGAGATATCCAAACAGTACAAGCTCAAAAAATAGGGGATCAGGAAAAACCTGATCCCCTATTTCCTTTTCAGGCACACCGCCATGTACTTCATTTCCGCTTAAGCCGCCGAAGGGTGTTGTCTTTGGGCTTTGGATTTAAAATGCGATAGAATAGCAAGCTAATTCCCAGCAGCACCAAGCCAGCCACAACCAGTGCCAGAAGTTCTACCAAAGGAGTAGTGGTAGTAGCAGACAGCACGTCCTCATATGTCACTGGCGCAGTTGTACTCGTAAGAAACACTGATTTCAGGCAACAAAACAAACTCATCTGCATGCATCCTCCGCAAAGTAATTCTGTCTTTCCTGACTATAGCACAATTGGGGAGCAAATGCAACATGATAGCGAAGTATAATTTCACTGCAAATACTGACTGACCGTTGCAGCGATTATGCAGCACATTTTCTTTTGATAGGTACTGTCCCGCAGTTTTGCTTCTTCCTCCGGATTGGACAGGAATCCACATTCGATCAAGACACCGGGACAGCGGATGTGCTCCATGAGATAAACGCCGCTGCTTTTCCGGGCATCGCGGTTCGTCTTCGGGTGCAAATTCAATAGTAAGGAGGATTGCAGCTGCTTTGCCAGAGGCTCACTTCCCTCTGACTGCGCATAGAACACTTGTATGCCGCTGTAACGGCTATCCGGATAGTTATTTTGATGGATACTGAGAAGCAGTGCATTTTCCGTCTCATTAGCAATGCGAACCCGCTCCTTCAAATCTGAAACCTTCTTCTGCGCAATGGTTTCTCCTTTTGTGTAAACGGAAATGTCCGTTGTCCGGATGATCTTGGTTTCGTATCCCAGCAAATGGAACAAGTCATTCAGGCGCAGAGAAATATCCAAATTGTATACACTTTCTACGATACCTGTACAAGACGTAGCGCCACCATCTTCCCCGCCGTGCCCCGGATCAATGATAATACAGTGTTCCCGTGGAATCGGTGCGCTGTCCGCAATCGCAGTAACCGTTCTGCTTCCCCATTCTGCTGCAGCTAAAACAGCAATAATTGTAAAACAATAAAATATAAGCCAGCGCTTACCTTTCTTCATGTGCAACACCTCCCTTTACTATATGCCGCAATACCCGTGTAAATTCCGTCCCACGAGCCACACTTGCACGGACATTCAGCCACGGTGTCACG
>USHP01000020.1 GCA_900554625.1 uncultured Eubacteriales bacterium
CCGTCCTCCAGCTTGACGCCCTCGGACACCGCAATGACGATGCTGGGCTTTTTGGCCTGCATCCGCTCCACCTTCTCGATGAAGTGGTCGACATTGAAGGGGATCTCCGGCAGGCAGATCATGTCCACGCCCTCGCAGTCCTCGGCGCGGGCCAGGGCGGCCGCGGCGGTCAGCCAGTCGGCATTGCGGCCCATGATCTCAACGATGGTCACATACTTGGTGCCGTAAACGGTGGCGTCGCGGATGATCTCTTTCATCACCACGCCGATGTACTTGGCGGCGCTGCCGTAGCCGGGGGTGTGGTCGGTGACCATCAGGTCGTTGTCGATGGTCTTGGGCACGCCCATGACGCGGCACTCATAGCCAACCCGGTTCATGTACTTGGAAATCTTGTTGCAGGTATCCATGGAGTCGTTGCCGCCGTTGTAGAAGAAGTAACGGACATTGTACTTCTTGAAGATCTCCAGAATCTTCTTGTAGTCAGTGTCGTCCACATCGGGATCGGCAATCTTGTAACGGCAGGAGCCCAGTGCGGAAGAAGGAGTATGGAGCATGTTCTCCAGCTCAGCGGGATCTTCCTCGTCCATGATCATCAGCTGATCGTTCAGAACGCCCTTGATGCCGTGGAAAGCGCCGTAAACCTTGGTGATGTTGGGATTCTCCAGACCGGCCTTGATAACGCCGTAAGCGGAGCAGTTGATGACGGAAGAGGGACCGCCGGACTGACCGATGATCAGAGAACCAACCAGAGTCTTTTCTGACATTGTATATTACCTCCAAAAAATAATACGAACTCGGCAGGGATTTGGGCAGTGTGTCCCCCACAAATCCCAACATTTGAATTATAGCACGCAACATCAGAAATGGCAAATATTTTTATTGAAAAGAAGAGAAAATGTGTTATAATGGTAGACGAAGAAATGCGAACCCCGGTTCGCTATTTAAGAAAGGATTGATTCCAATGGCTCTTGTTACCACTACCGAGATGTTCAAGAAGGCTTACGACGGCGGCTACGCCATCGGTGCTTTCAACGTCAACAACATGGAAATCGTTCAGGCCATCACTGAGGCCTGCCGTGAGGAGAAGGCTCCTGTCATCCTGCAGGTGTCCAAGGGTGCCCGCGCTTACGCCAACCACACCTACCTGGTGAAGCTGGTGGAGGCTGCTGTGATTGAGTGCCCCGAAATCCCCATCGCTCTGCACCTGGACCATGGCGACAGCTTCGAGACCTGCAAGTCCTGCATCGACGGCGGCTTCACTTCCGTCATGATCGACGCTTCCTCCAAGCCCTTCGCTGAGAACATCGAGATCACCAAGAAGGTTGTTGAGTACGCTCACGACCACGGTGTTGTGGTTGAGGCTGAGCTGGGTGCTCTGGCCGGCGTTGAGGACGAAGTCAACGTTTCCGCTGAGAACTCCCACTACACCCGTCCCGAGGAAGTAGAAGAGTTCGTTGCCAAGACCGGCTGCGACTCCCTGGCTATCGCCATCGGCACTTCCCACGGCGCTTACAAGTTCAAGCCCGGCACCAACCCCCAGCTGCGCTTCGACATCCTGGAGGAAGTCATCAAGAAGCTGCCCGGCTTCCCCATCGTGCTGCACGGTTCTTCTTCCGTTCCTCAGGAGTACGTAGAGATGGTCAACGCCTACGGCGGTGCTATGCCCGGTGCTATCGGCGTGCCCGAGGATCAGCTGCGTCACGCTGCTGAGCTGGCTGTGTGCAAGATCAACATCGACTCCGACCTGCGTCTGGCCATGACCGGCACCATCCGTAAGTTCTTCGCCGAGCATCCCGACAAGTTCGATCCCCGTGAGTACCTGAAGCCCGCCCGTGCCAACATCAAGGAACTGGTTCGCCACAAGCTGGTGGACGTTCTGGGCTGCGCTGGCAAGGCCTAAGTTCAAACCCTTTCAAAAAATGGACTTCCTTCGGGAAGTCCATTTTGTTTTGCTCCATAAAACCGCACCAGAAATTTACGCACGTCTCAGAGAGCCATCTTTACTCTTTTCCAAAATTCACCACAATAAAATCATCAAATTCCTGCAAGCTACCTTCTTTGGGCCAAGAAGGCATTCCTTCCGCTTTCTGGTACGCACTGTAATATTGCTCTTGTGTTGGAGACAGGATAAAATCATACCCATGCATGCGAAAAATTTCCGCCGCAAAAGGCTGCAAGGGATCTTCAAACGCCGTTGCAGACCAATACAGCATAGATTTACCAATTACCTGACTCCCCGGATACAGTGCCGTGTTCAAATAACCATTTTCCGGGTAATGGGCGAATATTACCGGCTTTGAAACATCACACTCTGCCAACAATTTTGTTGCCAATGTATGTATTACGAATTCTTCCTTTTTATAGCGAACATAATCACTATAAAACCATCGATTCATATCTGCCGACTGTACAAAAACCAGCAGCCCCACTCCTGCAATCAAAGCACTCTTGACGATTCTTCTGCTTCCAGCCATCTCTACCACAAGCCATGCAACAAACGCAGAAAAGAAGCAAAACGTTTGGGCTGCACGTGCTAAAAATTCCCCGCAGCAAACATGGATCAGGAAATTACCAATCCACAATCCAGCAAAACAGCAGAGTATACAGGGATTCTTCTTGCGGATCGCTACCCATACAGAAACAGTCCCCCCAACTACCGAGAACAAGCAGAACACCAAAATTGGCAAGTATCGTATTCTGACAGCTTCCACAAAGGTATCTTTTATAGAAATGACAACTCTTCGAATTTTTTCCCAGATTCCTATATCTACATTGTTCCATATCGTCCAACGTTCGAATTGTCCAACTTGTCCCGTTGCAATCTGGACCAAACAAACCAACCCATAATAAGCCGCCATAGCCGCAAAAAGAATAGCGGCATATTGCAAGCCTTCATTGAATAAATCGCGAAAATTTACGTCTGTGTTATTGATCGCAATCTGCCAAACAAAGACTGCCATAACTCCGCATATATACAAAAAAGCAAACGACTCATAACTGGAAATCGCCACCATCAAATAGCAAATACTTTTGGCACATAGGCTCGGTTTCTTTTCCTTCACAAACAGTACGCGTACATCAGAGCCAATGCGCTGCAGCAATGCGAAAGCATTGTTACTACAACGTCCAGCTGGTAGATGTATTTCTCTGCGACAATCGAACTGCTGATATAGACACAGCAAAATGTACTTATGCCCAGAAGGCTGATCTCTTTTTTGGCAATGAATTGAAAAAAAGTGCCGTACAGCAGAGCGGATGAGGCAAACAAAACTGCACCTGTAAAGTCCGCAAAAAACGGTATAAACTGTACACAGTGCGTAATTTTATTTATCAGTACATGCAGCAGCCGTCCCTGCTGTATCATATTCCCAACATTTGTGGTGAATAAGTAATAGTTTCTGGCCGGATCATCAACTCCCACAGAAAAATTAGTAATGGTAAATCCAAAACACAAAATAGTAGTAAAAATAACAAAAAATACCAACCATTTTTTCTCTTGAATGTTTCTATATAGTGTACTCCAGTAGTTTCGACTCAGCAACGAGATTCTCCTCCCCTTTCAATTACAATTTTCATCATATTATATCATACGCCCCCTAAAAGTGCAATTCGTTTTGACATAATGCAGATGCAGCAAGGATATGCAGCACCTGGGTTTTCTCCTCGAGTTTTTTGTTTTCCCCTCTTGTAACTTTCTTAAAAATGTGGTAAACTGAATTGATTTATGAAAAAAATAGTTACCATTCGGAGGATAGTATGGGTGTTTCTTGTCCGACGTAGGCCCTCCTGTGGATTGTGAATATCGATATGGAGGGTATAATTATGTCAACTTTAGTAGAAGAAATCAGCCGGCGGCGAACCTTCGCCATCATCTCCCACCCCGACGCCGGTAAAACCACCTTAACGGAAAAATTTCTGCTCTACGGCGGTGCCATTGCCCAGGCCGGCGTGGTCAAGGGCAAAAAGAACTCCCGTGCCGCCACCTCCGACTGGATGGAGATCGAAAAGCAGCGTGGTATTTCCGTCACCTCTTCCGTGATGCAGTTTCAGTACAACGGCTACTGCATCAACATTCTGGACACCCCGGGCCACCAGGACTTTTCCGAAGATACCTACCGTACCTTGATGGCGGCAGACTCTGCGGTGATGGTCATCGACGGTGCCAAGGGTGTGGAACCTCAGACCCGGAAGCTGTTCAAGGTCTGCGCCATGCGGCACATTCCCATCTTTACCTTTATCAACAAGATGGACCGGGAAACCAAAGACCCCTTCGACCTGCTGGATGAAGTGGAACGGGAACTGGGCATTGAAACCTATGCCATGAACTGGCCCATCGGCTGCGGCAAGGATTTTCAGGGCGTTTACGACCGGGAAAAGGCAGAGCTGCTGTTCTTCTCCGGAGAAACCGGCAAGAAACGGGCGGATAAGGAAGCCATTGACCTGTACGATTCCCGGGTGGCAGAACTTCTGGATTCCAAGGAAAAGCACCAGCAGCTGATTGACGATGTAGAATTGCTGTCCGCCGGACGGGAAATGGATATGCAGGCTGTCCGGGATGGCCAGCTGTCTCCGGTGTTCTTCGGCTCTGCGCTGACCAACTTCGGCATTGAGCCCTTCCTAGAAGCTTTCCTGAAACTGACTCCCCCTCCCCTGGCCCGGGCAGCGGACTGCGGCGTCATCGACACCTTTGACCCGGATTTTTCTGCTTTTGTATTTAAGATTCAGGCCAACATGAACAAGGCCCACCGGGACCGGCTGGCATTCATGCGCATCTGCTCCGGCAAATTCCAGCGGGACGCAGAATATTACCACGTTCAGGGCAAGAAAAAGATGCGTCTTTCCCAGCCCCAGCAGCTGATGGCCGCAGAGCGGGAAATCGTGGAAGAAGCTTACGCCGGTGACGTAATCGGCGTGTTTGACCCGGGCATCTTCTCCATCGGTGATACCATCACCGTGCCGGGAAAGAAGTTCTCCTACTCCGGCATCCCCACCTTTGCTCCGGAGCATTTCTGCCGGGTGTCCGCCAAGGACTCCATGAAGCGCAAGCAGTTTGTCAAGGGTACTGAACAGATCGCCCAGGAAGGCGCCATTCAGATTTTCAAGGTTCCCAACTCCGGTATGGAAGAAGTCATTGTCGGCGTAGTCGGCACCTTGCAGCTGGATGTGTTCCAGTACCGGATGAAGAACGAGTACGGCGTGGACCTGCGGATGGAAATGCTGCCTTACGAAGAAATCCGCCGGATTGACGAATATCCCGGGGATTTGAGCGACCTGAACCTGGGCAGCGATGCGGAGCTGCTGGAAGACTATCGGGGCAGAAGTTTGCTGGTGTTCAGCAGCTTCTGGGCCATCGACTTTACCTGTCGGAGAAATCCCGGCCTGAAAGTTTCCGAAATTGTGGTGTCCGAAGGATAACCACTTAAGAGGCGGAGGAAGTTCCTCCGCCTCTTGCTTTTTGGGCAGGAAGCGCATATAATAATCCGAAAAGGGAGGCATCTGTATGAAAGCATGGCAGCATTTTAAGACTATTACCAAACACCGCTGGCTCGTCTGCTGCGGCTGCTTTCGGGTGGGGCTTTACTGGCAGGGACTGACCCACGACCTGTCAAAATACTCCCTGACAGAATTTCGGACAGGTGCCAAATACTACCAGGGCACCCGCAGTCCCAACGCCGCCGAACGGGAGGAAAAAGGCTACAGTGAAGCCTGGATGCACCATAAGGGCCGCAACCGCCACCACTACGAATACTGGACGGATATGGATCGCCAAACCCGAAACTATGAATCTATTCCCATGCCTCGCAAATACCTGGTGGAAATGGTGATGGACCGGCGTGCCGCCTGCATGACCTACCAGGGAGCAGCCTACCGGGATGATTCTGCCCTGATCTATTTCGACAGAAGCCGGGAAAAAGAACTGATGCATCCCAAAACCAGCCGGGAACTGGGATATATCCTGACCATGCTGGCAGAAAAAGGGGAAGCAGAAACCTTCCGCTACTTAAAAGAATCTGTTCTGGCAGGGGAGCCCTTCCCCTGGGAGCGTCAAGGAGAATGCCCATGGACATCATCGAAGTAACCATCCCTTCCCAGCTGCACCACCTGTCCCAGATCATCACCGGCTTTCTCCTTTTGAAAGAACAGGGCTGGGACGTCAAATTGGTTGACCGTTCCCGGGAGCGGGACTTTCCGTTTCACGATCTTCCCGTTGTCCTGGTTCGCTACCGGGGCAAGCAGGTAATCTACGACGTATGGGACGGCTATCAAGATCCGGAAGATATGGCAAAGGGCCTGAAAATCTGTGATTTTTACTTCAAGCGCAGCTTTTCCGCCGAAAAGAATAAAAAACTGTTTCCGGAGTTTATAGACAGGCTCTATCCCCTTGGGCTGAATTACCATCTGACCCATCCGAAAAACCCCATCAACGAGCCATTGTGGAAGCATTTCGGCAAACTTTTACAGGGCAGAACACCGGATCGCTATTTCCGTCCGGAAGTATTTGAAGGCACTGCCTCTGCCTCGGAGCCTGCAAAAATCCTGTTCCTGACCCGGCTGTGGGACGAGAACGAGCCTGCCCTTGATGAGCAAACCCGCCAGGAGCGCAATTACATCAATCAATCCCGCATCAAAATCATCCGCACCCTGCGGAAGCAGTATGGCAGCGCATTTTTTGGCGGGCTGAATGATCTGCCCCTGTCACGGGAGCTGGCCCCGGACCTGATTGTCCCCAAACAATATACCGAGCGCAGGCACTATCTGAATCTGCTGCATAGCTGCGATATCTGCATCGGCACCATGGGGCTGCACGAAAGCATCGGTTGGAAAACCGGAGAATATGTGGCAGCCGCCAAGGCCATTGTCCACGATACCCTCCATTACAGTCTGCCGGGAAACTTCCTCCCCGGGCAAAACTACCTGCCCTTTACCACCGCCCAGGAATGCATTGATGCTGTTCAGCAGCTGGTGGACTCTTCGGAGCGCCGCTACGCCATGCAGCAGGCCAACGAGCAATATTACCGGCATTACCTGAAGCCGGATATCCTGGTAAAAAACACCCTGGAGCTGATCGACAACGCCCTGGCCCAGGCCTGAAAAACAATGTAAAAAATCCCAATAAAATTCTTGACTTTTCGAAATTTCTGCATATAATATAACCGTTGCACAGAGGATTAGTGTAACGGTAGCACACCGGACTCTGACTCCGTTCGCGGGGGTTCGAATCCCTCATCCTCTGCCAAAAGACACCCGACTGCATCCGCGGTCGGGTGTCTTTTACGTTGCAGAAAGAGGGATTCGAACCCACTCAAATGCAGCCCTCCGGTGGAGGGCTGCTGTGCTCCCTCCTGGGAGCACACACCTTACAGTTGCGCAGCAAACTGCCATCGAATCCGGCATTCTCTGCCAAAAAACACCTGGCTGCATTCGCAGCTGGGTGTTTTTTACATTGTGGAAAGAGGGATTCGAACCCACTCAAATACATCCCTCCGGTGGAGGGCTGCTGTGCTTCCTCCTGGGAGCACACACCTTACAGTTTGCGCAACAAACTGCATAATGACAAACCTGCTTCCCTATGGTACTATGTTCTTAAGAATGCATCGCGCCGAAAAGGAGCCTGTCTATGCGTGTAATGTATGTGTACCACAGCTGTTTCCTGGTGGAGACCGAGAAAAGCTATTACCTGTTTGACTACTTTCAAGGAACGCTGCCGCACCTGAATCCAGAAAAGCCCATTGTGGTGCTGGCCAGCCACAGCCACCATGACCACTATAATCCAGCGGTATTTTCCATGCTGCAAAAAATGGGAATGGAGCAGATTCTTCCGGTGCTGTCTTCTGACATTCCCCCCGACACCCGGCCGGCGGAACTGCCCTGTCAGATGATTTCCCCCGGCGAACGCTGCCGCCTGCCCCAGGGGCAGGTCCTGACCGCCTACCGCTCCACGGATTGGGGCGCAGCGTTTTTGATTCAGGATGGAGAGGATGGGCTCTACCACGCCGGAGATCTGAACGACTGGGTCTGGGAGGGCGAGCCAGAAGAAGACAACCGCCGCATGACCCAAGCTTACCAGCAGGAGATAGACCGTCTGGCTCAGAATCTTCAGGGCAAAACCTTGTCAGCTGCCTTCGTGGTGCTGGACCCCCGGCAAGAGGAACACTACCATAGAGGACTTCTCTATTTCCTCCAGCACGTTCCCTGCGAAAAGGTCTACCCCATGCATAACTGGGAACACCCTGAGATCATCAGTCGGTTCCTGTCGGAATATCCCCAGTACCGCAGCCGGATCGCAGCTGCAGAAGAAAACAAAATTCAGGAGGATTGTCTATGAAATTCGAAATGTATCACGAAAACTACAATGTTTCTAATCTGGAAGCATCCCTTGCCTTCTATGAGAAAGCGTTGGGTCTGAAAGAAAAACGCCGGAAAAACGGCGACGGGTTTATCATCGTCTATATCGGAAACGAAGAAAGCACCTTTGAACTGGAACTGACCTGGCTGGAAGATCATCCTCAGCCCTATGACCTGGGAGAGTGTGAATTCCACCTGGCCTTCCGTACCGATGATTACGAGGCCGCGCACCAGCTCCACCAGGAAATGGGCTGCATCTGCTATGAAAATCCCGCCATGGGCATCTACTTTATCACCGATCCGGATGGTTACTGGCTGGAAATTGTTCCCGCAAGAAAATAAGTCCCCCGCCCCCCTCCTGTCACCCGGAGGGGGCTGTTTTTCAAGGAATCGGATTTCCCTTGAGTTTTTCCCCGGATTGTGCTAGAGTAAAGAGGTGGTATTCTCATTCAGGAAAGGAGGGCGGCCCATGGAACTCAACGATATCTACGATGAATCCCGAAATCCAACCGGCAGGGTCCATCGCCGGGGCACGCCCTGGAAGCCGGGAGAATACGGCGTAGTGGTCTGCGTCTGGGTTTATGACGGACGGGGGCACTTGCTTCTGACCCGCCGGGCCAAAGGAAAAAGCTTTGCCGGAACCTGGGAAAATTCCGGCGGCGCTGTAAAGGCCGGTGAAACCAGCCGCCAGGCCATTGCCCGGGAGCTGTTTGAGGAAACCGGCATTGTGGCCCAACCGGAGGAATTCGAGTACCTGGACACGGACAAAGACCGCAACACCTTCTACGATCACTACTGCATCCAGAAAACCGTCCCGTTAAAGGACATTGTTCTGCTCCCCGGAGAAACGGACGACGTCATGTGGGCCAGTTTCGGGAAAGTGCACTGGATGATTCGTTCCGGAAAAATCTGCAAGGTCATTGCCCATCAGTTTCTGCGCCAGGAAAAGGCCCTGCGTTTGCGCAATATAACCAAGTTTATCCGATGATTTTTGGCAAGGGAAGCCCTGGGTTTTCCTTGTCTTTTTTTATTATCCGGGATATAATGAAAAAAAGCGTTTTTCAGACGTCCGGCGAAAACGCTTCTGCCGGGCGGAAAAACGCTTTGTTTTTTCCATACTTGATTAGAAATGGAGGAAAACCCTATGATTCAGCTCATGAAACTGCCTGTACGCCGGGGCAACGCTCCCCTTCGCATCGCCAAGGGACACTTTGTCACCAATCACTCCCATATCAATTACTACATCGACATCACTTACCAGAAGACCCGCCTGAGTGAAGCCCGGGACAGCGCCTACCAGCTGGTGTCTCACTTCATCAACGACACTCCCGTGGATACCATCCTTTGTCTGGACGGCACCGCGGTTCTGGGTACCTGCATCGCCGATGAGCTGACCAAGAGCGGTTTCCTCACCATCAACGCCCACCAGACCATCTACGTTGTGGAACCAGAATACAACGCCAATTCCCAGATTATCTTCCGGGAGAACATCCAGCCCATGATCCGGGGCAAGCATGTTCTGGTGCTGATGGCCTCCGTCACCACCGGCTTCACCGCCAAGCGCTCCATTGAAGCCATTGACTACTACGGCGGCCGTGTGGCTGGCGTTGCCGCCATCTATCGGGCCGTGGACGAAGTGGCAGGCTATCCCGTCCGTTCGGTATACTCCATCGAGGATTTTCCGGATTACGAAAGCTACGACTACCACGACTGCCCCTACTGCAAGGCTGGCGTCAAAGTAGACGCCCTGGTCAACAGCTTCGGCTACTCCTCCCTGTAACACAAAAAAGCACCGGCGCAGCTTTCTCAGCTGCGCCGGTATTGTTTTAGAGATAATCTTTGTTGTCCTGCTCCCAGGGTTCCTGAGGAGGCGGGGTCTGCTCCGGAGCAAATCTGGGATTCTGCTTTCTGGGGGGCATACCCAGTTCCTTATTCCGGTTGAAGAACAGGAAGAAGGGGCGGGTCACGCTGAACAGAATGCTCAGCACCAAGAACAGCACACAATTGGCCGGGTCCATGGATTTATAAATGTCATACAATGCCATAAAATAGATGACCGCAACCGCGATACTGACACCCAGCAGAGGCAGGCACATTCCCAGAATGCGCATCAGCGATCCCATTACGATATCCATCAGATATGCTTCACCGGAATTACCCATAGCCGCAGCAAACATCTGAACCAGCATGCTGCCAAAGGAAACCAGCATGGCTACGGTAAGCACAAAGCCAACAATTTCCAGAATCAACAGCCACTTCCGCTTCGAACAGTTGCGCCCTCTTACCACATACTGATACTGGTCAGACAGCGAGCCAATCAGCCAATAATTCGCCACCGGTATCCAGGCCAGCCAGGGATTGTGAATTCCCCGGCGCTTGGCAATGGTGTACAGCGCCAGTGCAGTCAGCACATAGCTGACAATACCAAATAACACGGACGGCACGGTCGACAGCAGCGCCGACACGATTACTTCCATCAGTTCTTCTGCATGGTAATAACTCATAAGGTTGCCTCCCTTACCTAAATCTGAGGACAGTATAGCATAATCCCCAGGGAAACGCAACGGCTTTCCCCGGGGATTGTTTGGTTATTTCATCAGTTTGCACACTAGTTCGGTGTAGGCAGCGGGATCTTCCAGAGGAAGTTCTGCCATCAGCTGGGCCTGATACATCAGGAGCTGAGCATAGTCCTTTGCCTTGATGGGGTCTTCCGTCATGGCCTTCTGCATGGCCTTCACTGCGTCATGGTCGGCGTTCAGCTCCAGAATCCGGCCCACCGGGAAGGCAAACTCGGGATTCACCCGCTTCATATACTTTTCCATCTCGAAGCTCATACCAGCATCGGGAACCATGCACACCGGGAAGCTGCCCAGGTTGGAAGACAGCCGGACTTCCTTCACCTGCTCGCCCAGAGATTCCTTGACGAAGGTCAGCAGACCCTTCATTTCCTCGGCCTTTTCCTGAGCCTGCTTCTTCTCTTCCTCAGTCTGCAGGCCCAGGTCCTCGCTGGAAGCGTTGCAGAAGGACTTTTCCTGATAGCTTACCAGGGTCTGGGGGATGAACTCGTCCACGTCCTCGGTAAACAGCAGCACGTCATAGCCCTTCTTGTCCAGGGTTTCCACCTGGGGCAGTTTGGCAAGGCGTTCCTTGTTTTCGCCGGGCACAAAGTAAATCTTCTCCTGGCCCTCTGCCATGGCGTCCACATACTCCTTCAGGGTAATCAGCTTGCCCTGTTTGTGGGAGTAGAACAGCAGCAGATCCTGGCAGGCATCCTTGTGGGCACCGTAGTCGGAAACGGTACCGTACTTCAGCTGGCGGCCAAAGGCAGCGTAGAACTTCTCGTAATTTTCCCGATCATTGTCCAGCATGGATTTCAGCTCGGACTTGATCTTCTTTTCGATGTTGCGGGCAATGATGGTCAGCTGGCGGTTATGCTGCAGCATTTCCCGGCTGATGTTCAGGCTCAGATCCTGGCTGTCCACCACGCCCCGGACAAAACGGAAATGCTCCGGCAGCAGGTCTTCGCAGTTTTCCATAATCATCACGCCGGAAGAATACAGCTGCAGGCCCCGCTTATAGTCCTTGGTGTAGAAATCGTAAGGTGCCTTGCCGGGGATATACATCAGAGCCTTGAAGGACACGCTGCCTTCGGCGCTGGAGTGAATAATCCGCAGGGGCTTGGTGTAGTCGAAGAACTTCTCCCGATAGAAGCTTTCGTATTCTTCATCTGATACGTCCTTCTTGGCCCGCTGCCAGATGGGCACCATGGAGTTCAGGGTCTCCATCTCGGTGTAGGATTCATATTCCGAAGCCTTGTCCTCGCCCTCTTCTCCTTCCGCCTTCTCCACGGGACGGGACTTGGTCACCTCCATGCGGATGGGGTAGCGGATATAGTCGGAGTACTTACGAACCAGAGAGCGAATTTCATACTCTTCCAGGTACTGGGAGTATTTTTCTTCTTCGGTATCGGCTTTCAGGGTCATGATAATGTCGGTACCGGGGGCATCCTTCTGGGCAGGCTCAATGGTGTAGCCGTCGGCGCCGTCGGAAACCCATTTCCAGGCGGTATCTTCGCCATATTTCTTGGTAATCACGGTGATGGAAGAGGCCACCATGAAGGCAGAGTAGAAGCCCACGCCGAACTGGCCGATGATGTCAATGTCCTCGTTCTTCTCCATGGCCTGCTTGAAGCCCAGGGAGCCGGACTTGGCAATGGTGCCCAGGTTCTCCTCCAGCTCCTCCTTGGACATGCCGATGCCATTATCGGAAACCGTCAGGGTACCGTTTTCGGTGTCCCGGGTGATGGTAATGGCAAACTCATCCCGGTTGATGCCCACCTTGTCATCGGTCAGAGCGGTGTAAGCCAGCTTGTCGATGGCATCGGAAGCATTGGACAGGATTTCCCGGAGGAAGATCTCCCGGTGGGTATAGATGGAGTTAATCATCAGATCCAGCAGACGCTGGGATTCTGCTTTGAATTGCTGCTTTTCCATAAATATCATTCACGTCCTCGTTTGAATTAGCACTCTAGGTGTCTGAGTGCTAATATTATAGCGCGTCCAGTAAAAAAAGCAAGCACTTTGGAAAAAAGTTCTTTCTTTATTCATAATTTTATGGTAGGATTAGACTGTATTGGTATGCATATGCAGGGAATGGGCCTGCATGAATCGATGTTTTGAATCACAATGAACAGAAAACAAGGAGTACGACATGATTACAGTTAGCAACCTCGGTATGCAGTTTGGCGGTCAGTGGCTGTTCCAGCATGTGGATCTGCAGTTCCTGCCCGGCAACTGCTACGGCATCATCGGTGCCAACGGTGCCGGCAAGTCCACCTTCCTGCGGATTCTCACCGGAGATCTGGACTCCACCACCGGCAGCATCACCATTGACCCGGACAAGCGGGTATCCGTTCTGAAGCAGAACCAGAACGCCTACGACGAATACACCATCCTGGACACCGTCATCATGGGCAATCAGCACCTGTATGAAGTGATGAAGGAAAAGGACGCCATCTACGAAAAGCCCGACTTCTCCGACGAGGATGGTCTGCGGGCCGCTGACCTGGAAGCGGAATTTGCCGAACTGGGCGGCTGGGAGGCAGAATCCGATGCTTCCCGTCTGCTGCAGGGGCTGGGCATCGGCACGGATC
>USHP01000021.1 GCA_900554625.1 uncultured Eubacteriales bacterium
CCGGCTATGTGCTGGTGAAGATGGTTTACAGTGATGACACCTGGCACGTGATCCGGAACATTCGTGGAGTGACCGGCTTTGTCGGCTCTTCCAGCAACGACCCCACTCCCCTGACTGACGAAGAAGTCTATGCCATGGGCGTGGAGAAGAAGGAGATCATCGTCAACTACAGCGTGGGTGATACCGTCCGGATTCTGGATGGCCCCCTGAGCTCCTTCACCGGCACTGTGGAAAGTGTCGATGTCGATAATAACACGGTCAGCGTCATTGTCTCCATGTTTGGCCGTGAGACCCCCGTCGAGTTTGAACTCGATCAGGTTGAGGTCATTTCCCAGTAAACGCATCGGATCGTTTTTCGATCGGAACGTGGGAGGGGCTTGCGCCCCGCAAAACATGCGTATCATCGCATATTACCACATCTTATTCAGGAGGTGCTTATTATGGCACAGAAAGTCACTGGCATTATCAAACTGCAGATTAACGCCGCTAAGGCAACTGCTTCTCCCCCTGTCGGCCCCGCTCTGGGTCAGCACGGCGTAAACATCGCCGCTTTCATTAAGGAATTCAATGCCCGCACCAAGGATATGGAGGGCTACAAGATTCCCGTGGTCATCACTGTGTATGCTGACCGCAGCTTCACCTTCATCACCAAGACTCCTCCGACCCCCATGCTGATCATGAAGGCTATCGGTCTGGAGAAGGGTTCCGGCGTTCCCAACAAGACCAAGGTCGGCACCATCACCAAGGCTCAGATCGCTGAGATCGCCAAGACCAAGATGCCCGACCTGAACTGCCCACTCTGGAGGCAGCTGAATCCCAGGTTGCCGGTACCTGCCGCTCCATGGGCGTTACCGTCGTCGATTGATTTTGCCATCCGGGCGGTTTGACCCGGAAATGTGGGAGGATTTTTCCGCATCACCACGATAAGGAGGATATTAAAATTGTTTAGAGGCAAAAAGTATCAGGAGAGCGCCAAGCTGATTGACCGCTCTGTTCAGTATGACCCCAACGAAGCCCTGGATCTGGTTGTGAAGGGCGCTTCCGCTAAGTTCGACGAGACCGTCGAGCTGCACATCAAGCTGGGCGTTGACTCCCGTCACGCTGACCAGCAGGTTCGCGGCGCCGTGGTTCTGCCCAACGGCACCGGCAAGACCCGTCGGGTTCTGGTTTTCGCCAAGGACGCCAAGCTGGAAGAGGCTCAGGCTGCTGGCGCTGACTATGTCGGCGGTATGGAACTGGTTGAGAAGATCACCAAGGAAAACTGGTTCGACTTCGACGTTGTTGTTGCTTCCCCTGACATGATGGGCATTGTTGGCCGTCTGGGTAAGGTTCTGGGCCCCAAGGGCCTGATGCCCTCCCCCAAGGCCGGCACCGTGACCCCCAACGTGGCTGCCGCTGTCAAGGAAATCAAGGCTGGTAAGGTCGAGTACCGTCTGGACAAGACCAACATCATCCACTGCCCCATCGGCAAGGTTTCCTTCGGTGCCGAGAAGCTGGCTGAGAACATGGACACCCTGGTGAAGGCTGTTGTGAAGGCCAAGCCCGCAGCTGCCAAGGGCCAGTATATCAAGTCCTGCACCGTGGCTTCCACCATGGGCCCCGGCGTGAAGGTCTCCACCGCCAAGTACCTGTAATCTCATTTTGAGAGAAAATAAAAGCTGGAACGCAAATGCGTTCCAGCTTTTTGTATTGTTGTCATGCTTCTTAGCTTTTATATGACGGTACAGAGCAGTTTCTGGCTTTTGCCAAAATACAGTGCTTTCCTCTTGACAAATCCGGTTTTTCCTTTATAATGAACTTTGTTCATATTGAGGTGATAACATGAATACCGTGGTTACTTCCAGGGAAGAAATTCTAAAAACCAGCCGGGAGCTGATTCAGCAGCAGGGATGGTCGGCGGTGAATATCCGCTCCGTAGCATCTGCCTGCGGCGTATCGGTTGGCTCCATTTATAACTATTTTGACTCCAAGTCTGCTTTGGTTGGCGCCACTGTGGAAAGCGTGTGGTGCGAAATTTTTCACCGTCCGGAGGATGGTTCCGTGTTCCAGGACACCCAGGCCTGTATTGTCTGGATCTATGGGCGGATGGAATGCGGCTGCCAGCAGTACCCTGGCTTTTTTACCCTCCACTCCCTTGGCTTTCTGCGGGAAGACAAGTCTGACGGCAAACGGCGGATGGCCCAGACCTGGCAACATATTCTCGATGGACTATGCTCCGTGCTGAAACGGGATGCCAAAATTCGTCCGGATGCCTTTTCGGAGCAGTTCACCCCGGAAATGTTTGCGGATGTTTTGTTTTCCCTGATGCTGTCGGCTTTGCTGCGGCAGGACTACAACCCCAGCCCCGTGCTGGAAATCGTCCGCAGAACTTTGTACTGAGATTCCCACTTTTTGTGGGAATTTTTCACCCCAGAAACTGAACAATGTTCATTCAGGAGGTACAACATGACTGTGAAACGCAACACCCTGCTTCTGCTGGCCTGTCTGGTATGGAGCGCTGCCGGGTTCAACATTCTTCGCATCGGTCTGAGCGTCTATCCGAACCATCTGACCTTGGGAAATTTTTTGCTGTCAGCTCTGGTTTTTGCGGTATTTCAGCAATTTATCTTTGGTAAGCTGGTGAAAAAACACACCGCCAGAATCAATGCCTATCCCCAGCAGCGGCATTTTTTCCTGAAGTTCTTTGACGGGAAAAGCTTTGCCATCATGGCTGTGATGATGACCGGCGGAATATTACTGCGCAGAAGCAGCTTCACGCCGGAAGGGTTCATCGCATTTTTCTACACTGGCCTGGGAGCTTCCCTTTTGCTGGCCGGGATACTCTTTGGACGCAACTATGGCAAAGCAATATCCGCTGCCACAGTTCAAAATCATACAATATAAAGGAGAAGAAATTATGCAAGCAATTGTAGAAACCTTATTTGATGCGGTCTATCTGATTTCCGTGATTACCATCGGCGTTCTGATGATCCGCCGCAGCAATGGCAACGGGCAATTCCGGCTGTTCGGCTGGATGGCTGTGATCCTGGGTGCCGGCGATTCCTTTCACCTGATTCCCCGGGCTTTGGCTCTGTGCACCACCGGGCTGGAGAATTACACCGTGGCTCTGGGTATGGGCAAGTGGATCACCTCGGTGACCATGACGGTTTTCTATGTTCTGCTCTACTACGTCTGGCGGCAGCGCTATGGTGTGAAGGGAAAGAATTGGCTCACCGCTGCTGTATATATTTTGTCTGCTGTGCGCATTGCCCTGTGCATGATGCCCCAAAACCAGTGGCTCAGCACTGAGGCTCCCCTCTCCTGGGGTATCTACCGCAACATCCCCTTTGCCCTGCTGGGTCTTGTGGTCATCGTGCTGTTCTACATCAGCGCCAAGGAGCACAAAGACAGCGCATTTCGCTGGATGTGGCTGACCATCGTGCTGAGTTTTGGCTTCTATATCCCGGTGGTGCTGTGGGCGGATGTTGTTCCTATGATTGGCATGCTGATGATTCCCAAAACCTGCGCCTATGTGTGGACGGTGCTCATCGGGTATTTTGCCATGAAGCAAGAATGCAAATAAAGGAGGATTTCCTATGAAACGGTATATGAACGCTGCGCTGCTGTACGCCATTCTTGCCATGGTGGGCGGTGTGTTTTATCGGGAATTTACCAAATTCCAGGGCTTTACCGGAAAAACCACTTTATCGGTTGTCCATACCCATTATTTCCTGCTGGGAATGGTATTTTTTCTGATGCTCCTGTTGCTGGAAAAGAATTTTTCCTTTACCGGCGCCAAAACAGGCCGGACCATTCTGGTCTATCACATCGGTCTGAATCTAACCAGCGTTATGTTTGTGCTGCGGGGAATTGTACAAGTGCTGGGAACCGAGCTTTCCTCCGGGATGAATGCCGCCATTTCCGGTATTGCCGGAATCGGGCACATTCTGCTGGGCATCAGTCTGGTTCTTTTACTGATTCAGATAAAACGCGGCGTATCTGCCCATCAGGCATAATCATCGGCAATTTTTCTGACTGAATTTTCCATAATGACAAAAAGCACCCTTTTTGATTTCTTCGGAGAATACAAAAGGGTGCTTTCTTCTTTCTTGCCAACAGGCGGCACATAAATTTTTCCAAAGCATACAATGAAAGAGAACGCCGAAATATCCCGTCTGTTTCCAGAAAGGAGCTTCTTATGAAACGCTATCGTCCCTCCGATTCGGAGCAATGCCACTGCAGCCAGGGCTGCTGCCCGACGGATGGGCACTGTTCCTGTAACTGCCATCCGTGTACCGTTTGCCCTCCCGGGCCGGAAGGCCCGCAAGGACCGCAAGGCCCCGCAGGTCCCCAAGGTGTCCCTGGTCCGCAAGGACCGGCTGGTCCCCAGGGTCCTCAGGGTGCTCCCGGCCTCCAAGGGCCAGAAGGGCCCCAAGGTCCCCAGGGCATTCCCGGACCTCAAGGGCCAGAGGGGCCCCAAGGTTCCCAGGGCGCTCCCGGTCCTCAAGGGCCAGAGGGACCCCAAGGTCCCCAGGGTGTTCCCGGTTCTCAAGGGCCAGAGGGACCCCAGGGTCCTGCAGGTTCTCCCCCTCCCCTCAGTCTGTTATCTGCCTACTCCACCCCCACGCAAGGCCTGCCATCCGGCGGCGCCATGGAATTTGACCGCAACGGTCTGCTCTACGGAACTGACGTTTCCCACACCCCGGGAAGCAGCACCTTCACCATTACCCAGCCCGGTGTGTACCTGGTTACATTCCACGGTGTCATTACCGCCAGCAGTCAGAACAAATTTCCTGTAGCCATTGCCACTTCCCTGCTGGCCAACGGTTCCATTGTTCCCGGCACCACGGTTCCTTATATTTTTCAAAGCAGCAAGGATTCCTCTGAGCAATCCTTTGTAATCCCCATATCCGTCACAACCACACCAACAGAACTTCAGGTATCCGCCTCCGGCGGAAGCTACTTCGCCGATGCCGTTTCCATGACCATTCTTCGGCTGGGAGATCTTCCCGCTTGATTCCAGGAAAGCTGGTTTGAGTACAGCCAAAAGGGGCAAACCTATAGTTTGCCCCTTTTGACACAATGGGTTATCTGATTAGAAAAGGCGAATTGAAACGGTTACATTCTCCCCATAACCGTGTCATATTCCGGAATTGCAGGAATGCCGCCGGGTTTTTCTGTGGACAGGCTGGCTACGGTGGAAGCAAAGCGGACGATTTGGCTCAGTTCTTCCTCGTTCAGCGTCTCCATGGGCTTGCCAATCCGGAGAATCTGGCTGACAGCGGAGCCGCCGCAGATGTCTCCCGCGCCGGTGGTGTCCACCGGATTTACCTTTGGAGATGCCGCATAGGCGCTGGCGGTTTCGTTGACCAGGTGGGCGCCCTTGGGGCCCATGGTAATCAGGGCCATCTTCACGCCAAACTCTGTCAAAAGCTTCTTTCCGGCTTCTTTTTCGTCACATCCCCAGAGGAATTCCACCTCTTCGTCGCTGATTTTCACAAAATCCGCCTGGTGCAGTCCCCAAAGCATGGCTGCTCTGGCGTCGTCCAGACTCTTCCACAGGGGCTTTCGCAGGTTGGGATCGAAGGTAATCCACTTACCCCGCTCCTTGGCGTAGCGAATCGCCTGCTCTGTGGCAGTTTTTACAGGCTCATCCGTCAGAGACAGGGTGCCAAAATGGAACACCTTCGCCTGATCAATCAGGCTCAGATCCAGCTCTTCAAAGCGCAGGCAGGTGTCCGCTCCCGGTTTCCGGGCAAAGGAAAATTCCCGGTCTCCCTGATCGTCAAAGGTGACGAAGGCCAGAGTGGTAAACACATTCTCGTCTGCCACAATTCCCCGGGTTTCAATCCCAGCTTTTGCCAGGGTATCGGTAAGCATTTTCCCGAAGGCATCGGTGCCCACTTTTCCCAGCAGGGCGGTTTTGGCGCCATATTTGGTCAGTGCCGCCAGGAAATTGGCTGGGGCGCCGCCGGGATGGGCCGCCATGGTGGGGTAGCCGTCGCCGTCAGTGCTGAGGCAGGCAAAATCAATGAGCAGTTCGCCCAGTGCAACAACATCCATGGGTGCTGTTTCTCCTTTCAGAAAATGGTGATGGACCAGGTGTTGGTGTAGGTTTTTTCCGGAAGCAGGTGAATCAAATCACTCTTGCAGCCGAAATCCTCCACCACATCCTGCCGGGCCGGCAGAGAAGTCCAGGGCTCAATGCACAGGTAAGGTGCATCGGTTTTGGGCCAGTGCCACAACCCCAGGTAGGACATTTCCGGATAGGAAACCGTTACCCCGTGGGAACTTACCTTGGAGCGCAGCGTCACTTCCCGGGACATGTTCTTCAGGATAATGGCATCCTGGTCAAACAGGTCATGGCGAAGGGGCAGATATTTGCCTTCTTCCAGCGGGTAGGATTCGTCCTGACCGCTGAGGTATACCTGGGGCGTAAAGCCAACCCGGTCTGGCTGGCAGCCGCCGGCAAACTCCACAACGTAGTCGGTAAAGTCTTCCCCATCGTCCAAAGGCACCCGGAATCCCGGATGCCCGCCAATGCCGAAGGGCATCACCTGGCGGGAGCGGTTTTTTACCTCATAGGAAATCTGCACCTGGCTGCCCACCAGCTGAAATCCGATCTCCAGGGAGAACGCAAAGGGATACTGGTTCCGAGTCTGCTCGTTATCGGTCAGCTCCAGCACCAGATTGTCTTTCTCCTGAACCCGGCAGGTAAAGTCCTGCCCGGCGGCAAAGCCGTGGATGCCCATGGGATAAACCGTTCCCTGATACTGGTAAGAATCCCGGGTCAGCCGTCTGATAAAGGGAAACAGAGTAGGCGCCCGGTCAGACCAGTAGGCCGGGTCTCCCTGCCACAGATATTCCCGTCCATCCCGGGAGCAAATGTGCATCATCTGGGCCCCCAGGGAATCCACCGACAGGGTCAGATGGTCATTTTCAATACAGCCAGCTTTCCCATATCCAGCTGTACTTCCGGTGTAAACGGAAACAGTAGACAAGTACAGCCCTCATGCTGGAATACGCTGATATCCTCAAGCTTCGTACCACCTTGCAGGATACCTTCCTCTGCCAGAAGCTGATTGATCCCATCCTGCCACTCCTGCAGCGATCCACCACAGCCTTGCAAGACAAGTCCTTCCTGATCCTCCATCTGCCGCATCTGATCTACGGTAATCTCCCGAATACTCATAAAGACTGTGCCTCCATTTTCGGAACTGCCATCCCCTTCTGTTCCTCCTGAATTTCCTGCGGTGTCAGCTTTCGGAAACTGTCAACACCTGGAATCGCAGAGAGCGTTCTGCCATTATCCCACTTTGTGTGGACATTTCCCATATCATCTACATGGTCAACAGTACCTCTGGTTCCCGGTGGTACCGCATAAGCATCTACCATGAGTGCCAGTTCAATTCGGGTACCGGGCGGATAACTGAGCCGGATCTGGGCAGCTTCACGAGGAGTGGGCGCCTTACTCATCTGTATCCTCCAAATCTGAAATATCGATAGGACGGGGCAGCGTGTGATCTCCAACGACCAGAAAATCCAGCCACTCCACATCCGAGATGTCCTCTGCGGATATGTTACCGTACTTCTTGAGCCGGGCTTCGCATTCCGGGCAGATGCAGCACTCGTCGCTGTTGCTGTCATAATCGTCTTCCTGTCCTTCCTCTGCATCAAAGACTTTCTCTCTGCCGGTACCGAAGTTGATATAGAGAATACCCTTATCTGTCAGCACTGACCAGCGGTCCAGGCGCAGAGCCATATCCTGTGTCGTGATCCGTCTGGTCTTTTCCTCCAACGCTTCCTGCTCCTCTGGAGTCAGGTCTTCTGTCAGCAGCAGATCGATACGTCCATACAGCTTTCTTCCTCGTTTCTCTACTGACCATCTGGCGGATAGTATCTTCTGAAACAGAGATTCTTCTGCATCCGTCTCGGTGTCCGCAAAACAGAGTGCCATATCATGGATGATCCATGATTGCATCCGCTGAACCGCTTCGCCTATTACATCCGCGTTCTGGAGCATTACAGCATCTCTGGCCGGTTCCATCTCACCATCCAGCCCAACAAGCCACCCACGTACAGGAAAGAAGCAGGTGCTTCCAAACTGAGCGGAGCTTTTGATCATACGGTCGATTTCCTGCCGCAATTCTGTAATAGAGCGAAATCCGCTGGACAGGATCTGCACCTGAGCCATGATTGGTCGGGGCGGTGCAATCACAGTATAAATGGCAGACACCGCATCCAGCAGGGTCATCTCCCCTTCCAGTAGCCGCAGCACAAAATACTCCAACGGAGACTGGTAGTGGAAGGTTGCTTCCAAGTCCTGTAAAGTGTATTTCTCCGGTACCCGGTCCAATCCCAGTTTCCAGAGAGCCAGTTGCAATTCTTCATACATGGCAGGCATATCTACCTCGGCGTACTTATTGTGGTGGTTCAGAATTATTGTGATCATTTCGATTCCTCCCTAGTTTGTAATTTCATATATCGTGACCGCAGACAGTCCTCACCGCTGCCCCAGCAAATAAAGCCGGAAGCCGGGAAAGGGCATCCGATGCAGAGTTCGGATCTGCTGCATACTTTTCTCTCTGTCTCTTTGGGCGCAGTGGCATACCGCCGCCGTTCCGGTGTGATTCTCTTTTTACAGCACGACGGCGCTATGCCGGTGCCCTTTTTAATGACTGAGTCATCTTTATTTCCTCCCTTCTAAAAACAAAAAGAGCCGGATACTCTGGAGCATCTACTCCGAAATAACCGGCTCAAAATATATTTGATAATTTTTCGAAAACAACGCAAAAAAGCGGTGCCTTTTTTCAAAATCCTTCCCGGATTCAAAAAAGGCACCGCTACTTAAATGGTTTTTCCGCTTTACTCCTGCATAATCGCAGTTCTAACTTGTAACAACGCAGGATGCATCTATGGAATCAAAATTTTCCGTGTTAACATTTTTGCAGAAAATCGTGTACTATTTTTCGTTATAAACTCGTCAATACAAAAAGAAAACACTTCAGATGGCAACTTTTTTGAAGTTGCATCTAAAGTGTTCTCTAAAAATGGAGGTACCGCCCAGATTTGAACTGGGGAATGAGAGTTTTGCAGACTCTTGCCTTACCGCTTGGCCACGGTACCGTATGAAATAAGGAACGCATGTGCGTTCCTTATCTGTTTGGAGCGGGTGACGAGGCTCGAACTCGCTACCTCCACCTTGGCAAGGTGGCGCTCTACCAGATGAGCTACACCCGCAGGGAACATGGCTTATTATAGCGAAGTTTTAGAAAATGTCAAGCCTTTTTTTCAAAAATGTCAAATTATTTTTCTTCCTGGGTTTCTGCCGTCTCTGCCACCGTTTCTTCAGTCTGCTCGGTAGGCTGCACCGCGGCATCCTGACCGGCAGCGGTACAGGCAGGATACATGGAATAATCCCAGACATAGTCTTCCATCTGCGTATCCGAAAGTTCCCGGAATCCGCCGTTTGCACTGCACCACAGCAGATCCACATGATAATACTGTCCATCATCCAGCACGATGTTCCAGGTCCAGGGTTCACCGGCGTGGGTTCCCGTGACAATCAGGCATTCCAGCCCCGCACCACGGCACATGGCCGCATATACCCGGGCAAAGGCACGGCTGTCGCCCACCCCATGCCGCAGCAGGCTGTAGGCAGGGGTAATGGAAGTTTCTACTTTATAGTCAAAACGCTCCATCAGGAAAGCGTACAGCTGGGCATACTTCTGCCGATCGGCATCGTCTCCGCTGACATACAGGGAAGCCGCGTCAAACACCGGCTTGACCTGAGACTGCATTCGGCGCAGAGAGTCCCGGCTGTTCTGGTAAGTAAACACCAATTCCACCACCCGGCTGACACCGCTTCCGTAAACCGCTTCCGTTACCTGGGGCGTTTCCATGACAATCTGGGGATTCTCCAGAGCATAGTCCTGCACCAGCTGGGTATAGTCTACCGGTTCATAGTCTTCCACCAGCAGAACAATTCCGGATTCAAAGCCTGCCATCGCATCGGTGACAATCCGCTTCGCTGCTTCCACGTCCCGGGCTGTACGAATTCCCTGAATTTCCGTCCGGCCATGGAGATACTGGATGCTTACCGCCACCGCCGGCTGGCCCACACTGGTACCCAGTTCATAGTTGATTTCCTTCACGGCATACGCGGTAATGGGATCATAGACCATAACGTGACGCACAGCCTGCTCCATTCTCTGCTGCACCGTCTGCTGGGGATATTCCGAGATATTGATGGCAGCCATCTCTGTTCCGGATGCCACGATTTTTTCCAGAGCCTCAATCAATTCCCCATAGCTGGAGGCAGAAATCACTTCTGACTGATTATTCTGCCGCTGGCTTTGGTGGGAAGTAACGGACGCATACCGGCCATCCAGCCAGCCGCAGCCTGACAGCAGCAGGCTGGCAGTCAGACCAATCAGGATACAGGCCAGTTTCTTTCTGTTGCACATACACCCCGTCTCCTATCAAAGGGAATTCTGGGAATACCGGGAAAATCCGTCTCCCAGCACCTGGTGGGCCTCCTGTACGATCACAAAAGCCGACGGGTCAATTTCCATCACCAGTTCCTTAAGTTCCGTAATCTGCTGTTTCTTCACCGCCGTCAGCACCACCATCATCTGCTGATGGGTATAGCTTCCTTCCGCATGAAGCAGGGTTGCTCCCCGGTCCAGTTTGGTACCGATGGCTTCCGCGATGGCGGCATGTTCCTTGGTGATAATCAGCGCCACTTTGGAATAGTCAAACCGGTATACCACAGCGTCAATCACCTTACCGGTGATAAACACCGCCACACCGGTATACAGCGCCTTGGTCACATCCTGGAACACAATGCCCGTCAGCACCACCACAAAGGCATCAAATGCCATGGTAATCTGTCCGATGGGTATGTTCCGGTAGCGCAGTTTCAAAAGCCGCACCAGAATATCCGACCCGCCGGTGGAACTGCCGCAGACAAAAACCATCCCCAGTCCCAGACCGCACAGCGTTCCGCCATACAGCGCTCCAATGAGGGGTTCCAAGGTCAGATTGGCTATGCCGCTCAGACCATCAATCAGAATAGAGCTGAACAGCATTCCCAGCAGGCTTCCCCAGAAAAACCGCTTACCGATTTTCGCGCCGCCCAAGGCAAATAAGGGCAAATTCAGCACGATTGACAACGTGCCCACACTTCCGAATCCTGCCACCTCCACAAAAGCCATGGCCAGACCAGAAATACCGCCGGGGTTCAGGTCGTTGGGCTGCAAAAACAGCACAAATCCCAGGGCAAACAAACTGCTGCCCACTATGGTAACCGGAATCCATCCATAATCATGCCAAAGTTTGCCCATATTGGAACCTCCTCCTGGAATCTCTTCCCGGATTATACGTCAAATGTCTGCTGTTTATCCGGGCTGTCCTCATCTTTCAGAAGCATGCCCGCTGTGGGAATGGTTTTGCTGCGATAACGATTTTCGTTGACGATTCCGCTGTTTTCCAGCAGCGCCGCCTGAGTCAATACCGCTTTTTTCTTCAGATTCATCACTGCCACGCCCTGAGTATTGCGGGTGGTCTTTGGCAGCAGCTGGGCGGTGGAGAAAATCAGAGCCCGTCCATCGGAAGAATACAGTACCATCTGGGCATCCTGCTCCAGCGCCATAACGCTGACCAGAGGACTCTTATCACTATAGGCGCCGGTCAGCTTTTTCCGGTTGGTTTTGGTTTCATAGGCGGACAAAGAAACCTTGGCTACCTTGCCGTTTTCAAAGAAGAACAGCACAAATCCCTTATAATCTCCGCAGAATACCAGAGCCGACATGTTTTCTCCCGGCTCAAAGCCAAGCTTCTGGGGCAGATAGTCGCCAAGAAGAGATGCTTTTCCATCGTCAAAATCAGACAGTCTTGACTTATAGCACTGGAATTGGTCTGTAAATACCAAGAATTCCGCACGGTTGGTGGTTTCCTTGGAGAAAAGCAGGCTGTCGCCTTCTTTGAATTTCTGTTCGCCGCTCATCCGTAGGGACTGCTGGGTAATCTTCTTCAGATAACCCTCTTTGGACAGGAATACGGTCACGGCGTAATCCGCCGCTGCCGGCTCTTCCTCCTCCACAGCCGTTTCCTGGAAATCGTAGATAATTTCCGTTTTCCGGGGCTTTCCGTACTTGGAAGAAACCGCCTCCAGTTCCCGGATAATCACATTTTTCAGTTTCCGGGAGCTGTTGAGGGTATCCTGCAAGTCTGCGATTTCCTGCTCCAGCTGGTCGATGACCTTGGTCTGCTTCAGGATGTATTCCTTATTGATATTGCGCAGCTTGATTTCCGCCACAAAGTTGGCCTGGATCTCGTCAATGCCGAAGCCGATCATCAGGTTCGGCACCACTTCACTTTCCAGTTCCGTCTCCCGGATGGTGCGGATGGCCTTATCAATGTCCAGCAGGATTCGGGCCAGACCTTTCAGCAGGTGGAGCCGTTCTTCCTTCTTCTGAATCTGGAAGAAAATCCGGCGCTTGATGCACTCGGTGCGCCAAGCAGTCCACTCCTGCAAAATTTCTCCTACACCCATCACCCGGGGCATGCCGCCGATGAGGATGTTGAAGTTGCAGGGGAAGCTGTCCTGCAAGGGGGTCAGCCGGAACAGCTTCTGCATCAGCTTCTCCGGCTCCACGCCCCGTTTCAGATCGATGGTCAGTTTCAGGCCGTTCAGGTCGGTTTCGTCCCGCATGTCGGCAATTTCCCGGATTTTTCCCGCCTTAATCAGCTCCGCCACCTTATCCATAATCACTTCGGTGGCTGTTGTATAGGGAATTTCCGTAATTTCAATCAAATTGCCGTCCTTGACATAGCGCCACTTTGCACGGAGCTTGAAGCTGCCACGACCGGTGGTGTAGATATCCCGGGTGGCGCTTTCATCAAACAGCAATTCCCCACCGGTAGAAAAATCCGGGCCAGGCAAAGTTTCCAGCAGGTCGTGATCCGGATTTTTCATCAGGGCGATGGTGGTATCGCAGATTTCCTTCAGATTGAAAGAACAGATATTGCTGGCCATGCCAACAGCAATACCCTGGTTGGCAGAAACCAGTACGTTGGGGAAAGTGGTAGGAAGTAGCGTTGGCTCTTTCATGGTAGCGTCATAGTTATCCACCATGTCCACGGTATCGCTGTCGATATCCCGGAAAACCTCCGCACAGATGGGGTCCAGCTTTGCCTCGGTATACCGGGAAGCTGCGTAAGCCATATCCCGGGAGTAGACCTTACCGAAGTTACCCTTGGAATCCACAAAGGGGTGCAGCAGGGATTCGTTACCCTTGGCCAGGCGCACCATGGTTTCGTAGATGGCGGCGTCGCCGTGGGGGTTCAGGCGCATGGTCTGGCCCACAAT
>USHP01000022.1 GCA_900554625.1 uncultured Eubacteriales bacterium
GAATGAATACTTAAAAAACTTGCAAGCCTTGGTTTTGGAGAGAGAGCGACGCCAGCGGAAAAAGCCCTGGTAGTCCAGGAACTGAGGCCAAACCATTCCTTATCCCTTCTGCTGGAAATCGCTCAGCTGCCAAGAGCTACCTTCTACTACCAACTGAAGCGGATGCAAAAGGCAGATAAATATGCAGGAGCAAAAGAAGAAATTCGTGCTATCTACCACGAAAACAAGGGCCGATATGGTTACCGGCGCATTACCACATTACTGCACAGCAGAGGCTTTGCCCTGAACCACAAGACGGTGCAGCGGCTTATGAAACAGCTTGGACTCATCTGCCGTGTCCGGATGAAGAAATATCGCTCCTACAAGGGGGAAGTGGGTAAGACTGCACCAAATGTGTTGAACAGAGACTTTCATGCAGACAAGCCAAACCAGAAGTGGGTAACGGATGTAACGGAATTCAGTCTGTTTGGGCAGAAACTATATCTTTCTCCCATTCTGGATCTGCACAATGGTTATCTGGTCAGCTACACCATCTCAGACCGACCGGTTCTGAGCATGGTAACCACCATGCTTTCCGAAGCCTTTCAGACAATTCCAGATGGGACAGGGTTGATTCTTCATTCTGACCAAGGATGGCACTACCAGCACAGACAATATCAGCAGATGCTGAAAAACAAGGGTATCCGGCAAAGTATGAGCCGAAAGGGTAACTGTCTGGACAATGCCGTGGTGGAGAATTTCTTCGGTCTGCTCAAAAGTGAGCTGCTCTATCTGCAAAAATTCCAGTCCATGGAGCACTTCAAGCAAGAACTGGTCGATTACCTGGACTACTACAACAACCGCCGTATCAAGGCAAAGCTGAAGGGCCTGCCGCCTGCTCTTCACAGACAACAAGCCCTTTCGGTTGCTTGAACAATTTTTCCTTTAAAACTTTGTCTAACTTTTTGGGGTCACTTCAAAACCGCAGCGGGACGTTTTTTTCTTGTATTGATGGGGCAAATGTGCTATAATTTCCCTAATCAAATTCAGGAGGTATGGCTATGGATACAAAAGAAATCCGCCGACAGGCACGAGCGCATCTGCAAGGCAACTGGGGGCTCTCCATCGGCGTGGCTGTGGTAGCCTGCCTGCTGGGCGGACTGCTTACCGGAATGTCCTTTATCCCGGAAATCAGCTACTGGAAACAACTGAATTTTTCCGAAACCCGGGAAATCATAGAAGGCGTCCGGATCGGATTCAAAAACGGCATTTTGGGCCTCGCTGCTTTCATTGTAGGCGGCGTGGTACAGCTGGGCTATGCCCGGTTCCTGCTGCGCCAGCATGACGGAAAGCCCACGGAATTCAACGACCTGTTTTCCCAGTTTGACCGGTTCGGCACCGGCTTTGCCCAGCACTTTCTGCGAAGCCTCTATACCCTGCTGTGGTCCTTGCTGCTGATTATTCCCGGAATCATCGCCGCTCTGAGCTATGCCATGACCCCCTTTATTCTGGAAGAGCACCCGGACCTCACCGCCAGCGAAGCCATCCGCCGCTCCAAGGAATTGATGCGCGGACACAAAACCGATTTGTTCATTCTGGAACTGACCTTTATCGGCTGGTCTTTGCTGTGTATTCTGACTCTGAATCTGGGACACATCGCCCTGAATCCCTACAAAAATGCGGCCTACGCCGTATTTTACCGGGAGATCACCAGAGGACCGCAAGAATAATCTTTCCCGGCAGCGAAAACCGCTGCCGGGATTTTTGTTACTCGGGCAGATAGACTTTCACAGGTTCTCCCACTTCCGGATCGCCAATCAGGATATAGTCCACCTGATTCAGATCAAGGGGTGTTGTAAAGGAACCGCTGCCCTGGGTAAATCGTTCATTGCCAATGGTGATCTTAGAACACAAAGGGCTGCTCCCTTCTTTCATAATAATTTGAAAATCCAAGTCAAAAGAGAAAGGCTCGTCCTCGCTGCAGGTATATCTGTAGTTCCATTTGACCCCCAAAGGCCCGATCTTCATTTCCTTCACTGTGATGGTGAAATTATAGCTGTCAAAATGTGTTGGCAGGCCGTTTTCCGGGTCTTTTTGCCCCGTCAGTTTCTTCCGGCACCAGTCCGTGCAATCCCCTTCATGAGTCCAGGTGTGCTCTTTGTGTCCGCCGTAGGTAATGCCCTCCACATCCAAAGCAATTTCCTGGGCAGAATTGACCACACAGATGTCAAAAGAAAATTCGCCGGGAGCCAAGCAGGTGCATTCCTCACCGTTTTCCGTAGGCATCCATCCGTAAATTCCGCTGATGGTAACCTTCTTGGGGGTATCATCATTCATCTTTGCATCGTTTCCCGGCACCAGGCGTGCCGTAACATGAAACTCCTTCCTGTTGTCTTTGGGGTTTTCATCCGGCAATGCGTCGACATCATAGGCGCAACCGCCATTTTCGGACAGTTCCAAAAATGGTTCCACATCCCCCGTATCCTGGAAGGCATAGTTTATCCCATCCGGCAGGACGGTTCCCTTCGGAGCCTCCACCTGGAAGTACAGGTGCATCACATTGGCGTCCGCATAAGCGGCGGTGAGGGTCACCGTGGTGCCTTCGCTGGTGACGCTGGTCTGCTCAAACACTTTTCCCAAGTCGTTGACCAGCTGAATCTGCTCCGGAGTTATGGTTTCCGGAACCGTTACATCCAGCCCCATGCTCTGAATTATGGCCTTATCCTGTTTCAGCTGGTTATCCAGTACGCTCCGGAACCAGTCTCCCGCCTCCAGGAATGGTTCCGCCCCGAAGGCGGTTGCACTCAGCAAGGACAAAATGGCGGCGGCAACCAGAATCCGGTACAAAATCCTGGGCTTCTTTTTCTCTTTCGGTGCAATTTTCTCCATCGTCAGCTTCCGAATCCGCTCAGAGGACAAGGGCGCAGATTCTTCTATCTGCACGGTATCGTCCCGAATGCCGTCCAACAAATCGAAAACATGTCGTTTCATACTACTTCCCACCTCTGCAAAATGGTTTTCAGCCGCATACGTCCCCGTCGCAATTTGGTTTTTATGGTTGACGGATTCAACTGCATGTACCGGGCGATCTCTTCCACGGTCTGGGCGTAATAGTAGTGGCGCAGGAAGATTTCCCGTTCCGTCGGTTCCAGCTGATCCAGGGCTTTCTGCACCAGCTTGCGCTCCTCCGCCTGCTCCGCAGCGGAGGAGGGGGTACATTCGTCCGGAAGCTCCAGCACATCCTCTTCCAGGGGAAGGGTCTGTCCAGCGGAGCGAAGTTTGGTTTTTGCCTTGTTTCGGGCAACTGCTCCCAGCCAGGCCTTGACGCATCCCGATTGCATGTCATCGGCCTGATTCCACGCCGCCACAAACACATCGGATACCACTTCTTCCGCATCTTCCTTGCTCATGCAGTTTCGCAAAATATTCCAGACAATGGTTGAGACATAGGGTATGTATTGCGCCATCAGCGCCTCCAACCCCGCCGGGTCGCCGCTGCGCAGCTTGCGCAAGATGATGTCTTCTTTCATAGTGAATACTCCTAACCGTTTGGTGAAAGCTGCTTTCACCTATCTAATCTCCGGTTATGGGAATTTGGTTTCATTTTTTCAAATTTTTCGGAACGCAAAATACCGCACCCGGACTGGGTGCGGTATTGGGTTATTTCTTGGTTTCCTTTTCTTCCTTGATCTGGGCCTTCAGGTGAACGGACAGCACCGCCAGAGACGTGGCCATGTTCTCGTTCTGCACTAGAATTCCGGGGGGGACATCCAAGTGGGTAGGGGCAAAGTTCCAGATGGCCTTGATGCCTCCGGCAATCAGCTGATCTGCCACGCTCTGGGCATGCTCCGCAGGAACCGTGATAATGCCCATCAGCACCTTATGGGTGCGGCAGAACTGCTCCAGCTTGGCAACATTGTATACGGGCTTACCTTCCTCGGTGCGGGACATTTTGGGGTTGGCATCAAAGGCCGCCAGAATGTTCAGGCCGTATTCGTCAAAGCCGCTGTAGGCCATCAGCGCCTGTCCCAGCTTACCGGCACCAATGAGAATGGCGTCGGTGGTGTTGTCATAGCCCAGAAACTGCTCAATATCATCAATCAGCGCCTCCCGCTGGTAGCCGATTTTGGGCCGACCTCCATCGGAAACCATGGCCAGGTCCTTGCGCACCTGCACTTCGCCCATGCCCAGCGCGTTGGCCAGAGCCGTGGCAGAAATGTGGGGTGCAGACCCTTCCGGCATGTTTTTCAGATATGCCAAATATCCGGGCAGCCGTTTCAACACGGATTTTGATATCTTCTTGCTTTCCATAACTACCTCTTATCCATTCGATATGTTATAATCGATAAACTTCCATATCGATTATAACATACTGTTTGGGCAAAATCAAGCACAGCTGGTTTGCCGGAGGAACTCTTTTTTCAGCCGCTGCATAATCCGCTTTTCCAGCCGGGAGATGTAAGACTGGGAAATTCCCATCTTTTGAGCCACTTCCTTCTGGGTCAGTTCCTTCCGCCCTTCCAGGCCGAACCGCATCAAAATGATCTCCCGCTCCCGTTCTGGCAGTTCTCGCAGAGCCTGACGCAGAACGCACAAATCTACATCATCCTCCAGCGGGCGCAGGATCATGTCTTCCTCGGTGCCCAGAATATCCGACAGCAGCAGCTCGTTTCCGTCGCAGTCCATATTGATGGGTTCATCCAAGGAAACTTCTGCTTTCTGATTGGAGGTTTTCCGGATGTACATCAGGATTTCATTTTCAATGCACCGGGAAGCGTAGGTCGCCAGTTTGATTTTCTTGTCCAGGCGATAGGTGCCGATGGCCTTAATCAGGCCGATGGTGCCGATGGAAATCAGGTCTTCCAGATTGATTCCCGTATTTTCAAATCGGCGGGCTATGTAAACCACCAGGCGCAGATTGTGCTCCACCAGCTGCTGCTTGGCCTTTTCGTCTCCTTGCTCCAGCCGCTGCAGGGCATCCTGCTCCTGCTCCCCTTTCAGCGGAGGCGGCAGCACATCACTGCCCCCAATGTAGAAGATCCCCTGATCCCGGAAAAGTCCCAATTTTTTCAGCAGTTCCAGCCAGAATTTCATAGAGTTCCTCCCTTTCCCCACAATTATCCCACTGCTACCAACGCCTGATATCCGCCGTCCAAGCCTTCCGGCGCAAAGGCCACCACCGCGCTTTGTACCCGATCTCCGATTTTCACCTGCTCCAGCCGCAGGGCCAGGAGCATGCCGCAGCTTTGTCCCACCGCCCGGTAAGGTACCAGCCGCAGTCCGGAAATGGGGTGCTGGGCCAGGGTTTCCAGAGGTTTCTGGAATTGACTTTCCCCCATTCCCGTCAGCCGCTGCCCCACTTTGGCAGACACCACCAGCACCGGTTCCCCGGAAATGGGGTCACGAAGGGTGTTTCCGGAATCCCGCAGAGCAATCACACTGGCGCTCTGTCCGCCGTAGGACAGAGTGATGGGTATGTATTCCTGACCGCCTACTCTGTCCCCGAAGGCGATCCGGCACAGCAGCCACAAACTGCCGGCACAGAGAATCAGCGTCACCATACTGCCCCGCTGGAAATTCAAGGCAATTCCCCCCAGAGCCATGCTCAGCAGAATGAAAACGCCACCCCGTTTCAGTGCGCTGCAGCTGCATCCAAAGGCAATCACACTCATCAGCTCCAGACTCACCAGCCGCCACAGCAGGTTCCCCAGAAAGCGAAATCCCGGCAGCATACACCCGCCGCTGTAGAGCCCTCCCAGCAAGGCCGCCACAGCACAGCGCTTTGCCGACAGGGGAAAACCGGAAAGCCGATTTGTCCCCAGAAGCAGAAGAAAATCCACCATAAAGTTGAGAATTATCACCAAATCCAGGTAAACTTTCATGCGCTCGCCTCCCCATTCGGTATGCACCCAGTATAGCCCGGCGGCGCAAAAAAGTCGGTCGCATCCATGTCCCGATCTCGGCGCAAGTTCAGGCAAAGGGAGGCTGCTTTCTCTGCAATCCGGGCTGTTGTACAAAAAACCTCCGACATAATCAGTCGGAGGTTTCCTTGCGTTCAATGGAACGGATATTTTTTTCTGCTTTGAATCGAGGGGTCATCAGTTCGTGGCCACAGCCCAGGCACCGCAGGCGAAAGTCCGCACCGGTGCGCAGTACCTGCCAGCGCTTTTCTCCACAGGGGTGGGCCTTTTTCATCAGAAGGATATCCCCTACCCGCACATCCATGGTCAGCCCTCCTTTTTGATGGCGTCCCAATACTGTTTGGCTGCCTGTTCCAGCTTATTGGGGCCGTATTCGTAGTAGTGTGTCCCCACCAGTTCATCCGGCAGGTACTGCTGGCGAACCCAGTGGTTGGGAAAATCGTGGGGATACAGATAGCCCTGTTCCCGCTCCATGGTATAAGAATCCGCATGGACATTCTGCAGATGTCGGGGAAAATCCCTGGCTTTTCCCTTCCGCACGTCGGAAATCGCCATATCCAGGGCAATGTGTCCGGAATTGGACTTGGGGGAAGTGGCCATCAGCACCGCTGCATCTCCCAGCGGAATCCGGGCTTCCGGCATGCCCAGCTTCAGGGCCATGTCCACGCAGGCGTTGACGATGGGAATAATCATGGGATAGGCCAGCCCCACATCCTCGGCGGCAATGACCATCAAACGGCGGCAGGCGGACTGCATCTGTCCGGCCTCCAGCAGCCGGGCCAGGTAATGGCAGGCAGCATCCGGGTCGGAACCACGGATGGATTTTTGCAAAGCTGAGAGCAGGTCGTAGTGATTGTCCCCGTCCCGGTCAGCCCGGAGGGCACTTTTCTGGGTAACGGCTTTGGCATCTTCCAGAGTCAGGGGTAGTTTGTCCCTTTCCGGCCTTCCGGCGGAGAACAATACCTCCACTGCATTCATGGCCTTGCGCAGGTCGCCGCCGCAGGCACCGGCAATGTATTCCAGAGCCCCCTCCTCCGGCACCGCCGTCAGAGCCGTACGCTGCTCCATGAAGGCAACCGCACGGCGTACTGCCTGCAAAGCCGCAGATGCGGAAATCTGCTTGAACTCAAACACCGTAGACCGGCTCAGGATGGCGTTGAACACATAGAAATAGGGATTTTCCGTGGTGGAAGCGATCAGGGTGATCTTGCCGTTTTCAATGTGCTCCAGCAGGGACTGCTGCTGCTTTTTGTTGAAGGACTGAATCTCGTCCAGGTACAGCAGCACCCCGTTGGGAGCTAGAAAGGTATCCAGCTGGGAGACAATTTCCTTGATGTCTCCAGTGGAGGCGGTGGTGGCGTTGAGCTTATACAGTGTCCGGTTGGTCTGTTTGGCGATGATATTGGCAACGGTGGTTTTCCCCGTACCACTGGGGCCGTAAAAGACCATGTTGGGAATCTTCCCGGAGTCGATGAGCCGGCGCAGCACGGCATCCTTCCCCAAAATATGCTCCTGGCCGTAGACTTCATCCAATGTCTGCGGGCGAAGCAAATCCGCAAGTGGTTGGTACATAGGCATCTACCTTTTCCTGTTTTTCGTTTATTATAGCACACCTTTTCCAAAATTGCATCCATGAGAATGGCATGTGAGCGCTGCTGTGACCCATTGCTTTTATTTACCGCTATAGTAAAATTTTTTAGATTTAAAGTAATATATACTTGACTTTTAGAAAATTATAAACTACAATGCATTCAGGAAGGAGGCAATGTCATGGCAAAGAACCTTGCGTTAAAACTTGCTCGTGTACAAAAAGACCTCACACAGAAAGATCTGGCAGAAATCGTAGGCGTGTCCCGGCAAACCATCAACGCCATCGAAAAAGGGGAATATAACCCCACCATCAAGCTCTGTCGGAAGCTATGTCGGGTCTTAGGAAAAAGTCTGGATGAACTGTTTGGGGAGGATGATGAAAATGAAGAAGACTGAATCGCAATTGGATGAAATGCAGGAGCAGAAGCTGCTGAAAATTGAACACACCGGCTTCTGGCTGGCTTTCTGGGGTCTGGTGGTCGCCATTCTGGTTCAAAGCGCCCTGTACCCCGGCGACCAGCGTGCTTTGGCTGGAGAATTTGTGGTTCTGTTCCTGTGCTCCGGCTACCTGCTGCTGGGCTGCATCAAAAACGGAATCTGGGACCGGAATCTCAAACCGAACTGGCAAACCAATCTGAAGATGAGTCTGCTGGCAGGATGCCTGTTCGGACTGTATCAGGCGGTGCGGGTGTATCTTCAGCATCACCTGCTCCTGGGTGCGGCAGTGGTACTTGTGCTGACCGCCCTGTTCACAACCGCACTCTGTTTTGGGGCTGTGCAAATCGCTGCCGTTCTCACGAAAAAGCGCAAGCAGCACCTGGAAAATGAAGAATAAGAAAAATCGCCCTCCTGTCCGGGAAACTCCCAGGCAGGAGGGCAATGTTTTGTTATAGGATTCTGTTAGAACGTTGCCACATCCGGGTCGGCGGGCTGGGCTCCCTTGACCACTTCCAGGGCTGTCAGGATGGGGCCTACCTCGCCTTTGTACAGGGGGTGCTTCTCGGCGCTGATTTTCGCCGTGACCATCACCCAACTCCGGGATTCCAGGGTGGCCGCCTGGTCGTACCGGCAGGGAATGCCGCAGAACTGGATATCCTCCACGCAGCAGGTCATCACAAACCGGCCCGGGGCGAACATGCCGTTCTTGTCCCGGCGGAGCATGACAACCTGGGCTTTGAAGCAGACGGTTTTGCCGTTGTACTTGTCCGGCTCTTCCGACACATCCCGGTACCACAGGGCATAATCCTCGTCCTTGACCTGAATTACCGGAGCGTTGATGTCAAAGGGCAGCGGGTCTTCGATATCGTCAAAGGAGGTAGTACCGTCGGTGTAATCATACAGAATATCAATCCGGCGGCTGGCAGCACGGGCCAGCTTGTGGAAAGGCATCACATCTGCGCCGGGAGTCAGCCGGTTGAACACTACCATCTGGGCGCCCACCAGCTTGTCCATCACCAGGTTGCGCATATTGGCGTTGTAGGTCATAATGGTGGTGGAGTCGGCAAACATGACCTCCTGGGCCACCACCCAGTTTTCCGGGAAGCGCATGTACAGGTCGCCTACCTGCTGCATGCCGTTCAGCTCGGCCACCACCCGCTGGGCTTTGTACTTTTTCTGCAAAGCCTGCAGTTCCTTGGCCGTGACGGTCTGCTGATCCAGCACTTCCAGGTAGACATTCTGATGGGGATAGGTGGAAAAGTCGTACTCTTCCTCCCCTTCTTCAAAGACCAGAAGCAAGGTCCGCTCCCCGGCATTGAACCGGGGATCTTCCAAAGTCTCCTGGATGAATTTGGTCTTTCCGGAATCCAGAAATCCCGTAAAGGAATAGACAGGAATCTGTACCATGCTTACACCCCAAACAGAGCAGCTACGCCGGCTTCGTCCAGCTTGGAGCCAATGACACAGAGCTTGCCGGTCACATCGGCGCTGCCAGTGCGGACATTATATTCCTCGGGAACATAGTCAAAGTGAATCCAGCTGCCGTCCACAGCAGGCAGAATGCCCTTGGCCCGGAGGATCATGCCATACTTGCCGGAATCCAGCTGGTGCAGTGCCTGCTCCACAGCTGCCTTGTCAAACTTTCTGGCAGTTTCCACGCCCCAGGAGGTGAACACCTCGTCGGCATGGTGATGATGGTGGTGGTCATGGCATCCACAAGTGCAGTGCTCGTCATGGTCATGGTGATGCTCATGGTCATGATCGTGATGATGCTCGTGTTCCTCGTGATCGTGGCAGCCGCAGGTGCAGTGCTCATCGTGGTCATGGTGATGCTCATGGTCATGATCGTGATGATGCTCATGCTCCTCATGATCGTGGCAACCGCAGGTACAGTGCTCGTCATGGTCATGATGGTGTTCATGATCGTGATGATGCTCGTGGTCATGGTCGTGATGGTGTTCGTACTCCTCTTCTGCGGCAAGACGCTCCATTTCCAGCTGAGCCAGTTCTGCTGCCAGGCTGGCTTTGCCCTCCATGGCCTGGAGCAGCTGCTCGCCGGTCAGGTCATTCCAGGGCGTGGTGACGATGGTTGCCACGCTGTTGTGCTCCCGGAGCATGGCCACTGCGGCGTCCAGCTTGGCCTGAGGAATGGAATCGGTACGGGACAGAATAATAGTGGAAGCGGTCTCCACCTGATTGTTGTAGAACTCACCGAAGTTCTTCATATACACCTTGACCTTGCCTGCATCGGCAACCGCCACAGTGTAGCCCAGGGTAACCTGGTCGTTGGTCACTTTGTTCACCGCGCCGATGACGTCGGACAGCTTGCCCACACCGGAGGGCTCAATGAGAATTCGGTCGGGGTTATACTGCTCGATGACCTGCTTCAGAGCCTTGCCGAAATCGCCCACCAGAGAGCAGCAGATGCAGCCGGAGTTCATCTCGGTAATGTTGATGCCCGCATCCTGGAGGAAGCCGCCGTCAATGCCGATTTCGCCGAACTCATTTTCAATCAGCACCAGCTTCTGTCCCTGGTAGCCTTCGGAAATCAGCTTTTTAATCAGCGTCGTCTTGCCGGCGCCCAGAAATCCGGAAAAAATATCAATTTTTGTCATAGTAACACCTTCTAAAAATATTCTCTGTGTGATATTATATCACTGGATGTCAACCATTACAAGCAAGCAAAACACAACTTTTTGAAAACATTCCCACCCCGGCAATGTCGGGGAACAAAAATCATCATTGACAAAGGTTTCAAATATTACTATAATCAAGAACGTTGTCTACTCAACATCTGGAGGTTCCATAATGATCAGCAAATACGAACTTTTTTCTGCGTCGGTGTCCTGCATGTACCACGACATTCAAAAAATCGAGCGGCTGGAGATGGCCAAGTACGGCTTAAAAGGCCCTCACGCTCAGTGCCTTCTGGCCATGAGCCGGCACCCCGCCGGAATCACTGCGGCAAGGCTGTGCGAGATTTGCGAAAAGGACAAAGCCGCCATTTCCAGGATTCTGGCGGAACTGGAGCAGTCCGGGATGGTAGTGCGGGAAATGCCCAACGGCTCCAAATACCGGGCAATTCTGACCCTCACCGAGCAGGGAAAATCCGCTGCCGCCACCGTAAGCCACAAAGCCCAGCTGGCTGTGGAACAGGCAGGCGCCGGTTTGAACGACACCCAGCGCGAAGTTTTCTATCAGGTTCTGTCGCTGATTGCCGGGAATCTGCACACCATCTGCAAAGAAGGGATCAAGACGGATTCTTCCCCTTCCCAAGAATGAACGAACACAAGGAGTTATTATGAGCGTTAAGATTATTGTAGATTCCACTTCCGACCTCACCCCTGAGGTTGCCCGTCAGGTCAAAACCGTCCCCCTGACCATTCACTTCGGAGAGAAACAGTATGTATCCGGAGTGGATATCGATTCCAAGAAGTTTTATGAAATGCTGGTGGAGAGCGACGTGCTGCCCACCACCAGCCAGCCCACCCCCTATGCCTTTTCTCAGGTATTCCAGGAGGTCGTGGATGCCGGAGATACGGCGGTTTGCCTGACCGTGTCCTCCAAGCTTTCCGGTACTTACCAGAGCGCCAGCATTGCCGCAGAAGAGTTCCCCGGAAAGATTTTTGTAGTGGACACCCTGACCGTTGCCATCGGCGGAGGTATTCTGGCAGAGTATGCCCTGCAGCTGGCAAACTCCGGCATGGAAGCGGAAGAGCTGGCCCGGGAGCTGCTGGCCCAGCGGCAGAAGGTCCGGGTGCTGGCCTTGGTTGACACCCTGGAGTATTTGAAAAAAGGCGGCCGGATTTCCTCCACTGTAGCATTTGCCGGCGGACTTCTGAACATCAAGCCCGTTATTTCCGTCACCGATGGCGAAGTGAAGATGATGGGCAAGGCCAGAGGTTCGAAGCAGGGCAACAACCTGTTGGTTCAGGAAATTCAGAAATCCGGCGGCGTAGACTTTGCCAAGCCTCTGATGCTGGGTTATACCGGTCTGAGCGATGCGCTGCTGCAAAAATACATCGCCGACAGCGCCGCGCTGTGGGAAGGACAGGTAGAAACTCTTCCCGTGAGCATCGTCAGCAGCGTGGTGGGCACCCACGTTGGCCCCGGCGCCGTGGCTGTGGCATTTTTTGCCCGGAACGCAGGATAATTCCGGAAAGTTCCTGTTTCTGCCCCTATCCAATATTCCCCAGTGCAGAAAATCCCTTCCCTCAAAAATTGTGAAAATTGACAATTCTTTGTTTTTCTTTCGCGTTTACAAAAAAAATGTTGAAAATCCGCCGCAGCTGCGGTATAACTATTGTGTTGATTCTATTCCGGTTTTGGTGCTCCAAGCCGGAGAAATGAGGTTGCAAACATGGAAAGAAAAGTCGGAACCGTATCCAGAGGCGTCCGCTGCCCCATCATCCGTGAGGGCGACGACCTGGCGAATATCGTCGTTGACAGCGTCCTGGCTGCTGCCGAAAGTGAAGGTTATGAAATGCGCAACCGGGATGTGGTTGCCGTTACTGAGTCCGTGGTAGCCCGTGCCCAGGGCAACTACGCATCCGTTGATGCCATTGCCACCGACATCCGTGCCAAGCTGGGCGGCGGAACCATTGGTGTTATTTTCCCCATCCTCTCCCGGAACCGCTTCGCCATCTGCCTGCGGGGTATTGCCCGTGGTGCAAAGAAGATCATGCTGATGCTGAGCTATCCTTCCGATGAAGTCGGCAACGAGCTGGTTTCCCTGGACAAGCTGGATGAGGCAAAGATCAATCCCTACTCCGATGTACTGACCCTGGAGCGTTATCGTCAGCTCTTCGGCGAGAACCTGCACCCCTTCACCCTGGTGGACTATGTGCAGTACTACTCCGACCTGATTCAGGAGGAAGGCTGCCAGGTAGAGGTAATCTTCGCTAATGATCCCCGGGTGATCCTGAACTATACCAAGAACGTGCTGACCTGCGACATTCACACCCGTGCCCGCACCAAGCGGCTGCTGATTGGCGCCGGTGCTGAGAAGGTCTGCGGTCTGGACGATATCCTCACCGCTCCCGTGGACGGCAGCGGCTGCAACGAAAAGTACGGTCTGCTGGGCTCCAACAAGTCCACCGAAGACAAGGTCAAGCTCTTCCCCCGGGAGTGCACCGGCCTGGTCAAGGACATTCAGGCCAAGTTCCTGGAAAAGACCGGCAAGCTGGTGGAAGTCATGGTCTATGGCGACGGTGCCTTCAAGGACCCCGTTGGCAAGATCTGGGAGCTGGCTGACCCCGTGGTTTCCCCTGCCTACACCTCTGGTCTGGAAGGAACCCCCAATGAGCTGAAGCTGAAGTATCTGGCAGACAACGACTTTGCCGGTCTGTCCGGTGAGGATCTGAAGGCTGCCATCGAGGGTGCTATCCGCCAGAAGGACAGCAACCT
>USHP01000023.1 GCA_900554625.1 uncultured Eubacteriales bacterium
GCACGGAGGCTTTTGGAATTTTATAGGCGTTTCCAATCTGGAAGCAGCGGATCTTTCCGCTTTCCAGAAGCCGGTATACTGCTGTGCGGCCGATTCCCAGGACCGCTCTGGTCTGCTGGACTGTGAGGATGTCCGGCAGGGCATCAAAATGTAGTTCTGTGTTGTTTTTAGACTGATTCATGGTATGTTTCCTCCAATTTGTTCAGAATAAGCGAATTGAGTTCCGCTTTTACCAAATGGTTATGTGCCTGGTAAAAATAAAAAATTCATGGCGGGCGGAGGGTGCTCTGTTTGAAACTGTGCGGGCCCGAATGGGGATATAGGGGAATAGACGCCTATTCCCCACCTTGCTTTCTCAACAGTTCACCCACCTCCTGCTGTAACGCTATCCCAGCAGCGAAGCCGAAGCAGAACTGGCTCTCTAGCTCCATGGAGTGGGACAGAGCCATTTGCTCCAGAAGCCGTTCTACCTGGACAAATTGCTCCCGGGTCAGCTGGGCTTTCAAGCGCTCTATGTTCTCTGATATTTCACGGTTGACCTCCCGGTACTTAGGGGTCGTAGGAACCACTGTTTCCGCCGGATAGAATCTGCCGCTCCAAAGATCTTCCAGAATCATGGAGTATCCTCCAATGGAACAGCTAGCAGCTGTCCGTCGATCATCACAAAGGTTTCCGGCTGCCAGAATCGCTGGGTGAATACTTGTAGCAGTTCGGGGCTGAGAGAGCCAAAGTCTTCCTCCGTCAGTCCAACTACCAAGAATGTCCCGGCGATGATGTCATAGATCGTGCCTGTCTCGTCCCGGAGTGCCCGGTTCAGAGGACAGCCATCCAGTTTACCGGTCTCACGGCATACAATAGCCACCGGCTCCGGGAAGGGATACACGGCTTCGATATGGCCGCCCAATTCTCTTTGCAGGGACGTAAGTCCGGGCTCGATTTTCTTTGTATAAGGACGCTTTCCCGGTTCTACCACCAGGACGGTTATGGTTTCTGTCATTGTCATATTCCTCCCAAATGGAAACGGGGTGCAGCATTACGGTGCTGTTGACAAACTCGGAAATCTCGATTTTTCGCCGGAAATATGGTACAATAAGAGAAAAACGGGGCTGAGGCATATGTTGAAACGCGATGGCGGCAAACAGCTGAAAATGACTTTTCTGACGCTGGAGGAGCTAATGCCGGAAAAGCATTTTCTTCGCGATCTGGAACGTTGTGTGGATTTCAGTTTCATATACGATATTGTTGAGCCGCTGTATGCCAAAGTCGGCCGGCCTTCGGTCGATCCTGTTTTGCTGGTGAAAATGCTCCTTCTGGGATACCTTTACGGCATTCCGTCCGAGCGGAAGCTGGAGCAGGAGGTTCGGGTCAACATTGCGTTCCGCTGGTTTCTGGGCATTGACTTTGACGAGCCTGTTCCGGATCACTCCACCATTTCTCAGCTTCGCCGCCGGAAATTCGGAGGGACAACCCTGTTTCAGGATATTTTTGACGAGGTCGTCCGCAAGTGTATGGCTGCTGGACTGGTATCCGGAAAGCTCCTGCTGACAGATTCCACGCATATTCTGGCAAATGCAGCAAAAGAAAAGCGGGAAGTCATTGAGGTTCCGGATACGCCTTCTGAGTATGTGAAGAAGCTGGACAGAGATGCGCTGACCGCACCGCTGGCAGCGGGTGGTTTCTGTGTGCAGGCAAGAACTGCACAGTAGCTGACCGTCAAACTCCGTCAGGGCTTCCGACGGATGCAGGCTACCGCAGGCACTGCAGGGAACAAGATTTTTCAAGGGGATTACCTCCAAAACAAAGATAGCCCGGAGCAGCAAGCTCCGGGCTTCAGGGAGATAATATGTAGTTAAAATTGAATGAAATTACAGCTGTTTCTTGCTCCTGCGGAAATTACTTTACACCTTGAGAGTCTTTGATCGACCATAATTCTTTCAGCCGTTTGACCGTGTAGTTCCATTTCTCTGTTGTAGGTCTGCAAACGGTATTTTGGTTTCCAAAGAACCCGACCTCTCTTACTGCAGATTTTTCAGGAAGTGTTTTTGCCCACTTGACAGGTACTACAAATTCAGCGTGCTCTGCATCCTCTTCGCTATAGAAATAAGATCCATTTAGAGCCAGCGCCTTCATCTCGGTTAGGTTTCCGTCAATTTCCCAGGCGGCATCGCTGGCCTGTTGCACTTCTGCCTGAACAATTCCCACTCCAACGTATCCAGTATGTGGAATGCTCACCCAAATTCTGTCCCCGGCCCGAAGCATTTTTAAAGTCTGGGTATACCACCTTCCCCCACCTGCGGAAATAAAGCCGTATTTCCGTGCATCTGCCCATTTCCGGCCCTGGTCTTCACCAAAAGAAATATAATACTCTTGATTCCAGTTGGCATTATATTCCGGTTTTGCTTCAAGTTCCATGTTTTCCTCAAACCAAACACGGCTCATGAAGCGATCATTTCCATGTAAAAAACCTGGAAAAATAAGATGTTGATATCCACGTTATAGGCCTGGCGGAGGTAACGAATGATATGCTCTGTTCCATCATCCATATTGGCAGCGACAATAACCATCTTGGGTTTTTTGTCAATTGACGATTCGTCCAACTCTGTACCAAACTTATGGAGGAAAGCCTTGTCCAAACTATCCGGCACGCCGGGATGTTTTTCCGCAAATTTCAGGTATGCCTGTGCCAGTTCTTCAAACCCCATCTCCGAAACATAGGATGCATTCCCCACCCATCGGCGCCATGTGCAGCAGGTGGAGTGGCTGGATGAAAAAGGCGTGGTGCGTTATGTTGACCACTACAATCAGTTCGGGGCGGTGTATGCCAGAACCAGCTGCGACGCCAAGGGAAAACGGATTGTAAAATCCTACTTCTCCCCCGGCGGAAAAGAGGTTATTGTAGAAAATTTTGTGACCCAGGACATTCTGCTGAACATGGGAGATACGGTCCGGATTTTCAATAACAAAACGGAATTCATTGCCTATTTCCTGCGCCTGACCGGTCACGATCAGGACCGGATTTTCTTCAATTCTCTGTCTACGCCGTTCTTTGTGTCCTGTTACCTGCCCGGGGAGTCGAAAAAGGACGTGCTGTTCTGGCAGGAACCGGTGGCAGATGCCATCCCCGGAAACATGCAGATGATTTTGCGGGGTGAGGCCAGAAGAACCGCCCGGATTTATGTGCAGAAGAGAAAGGCATACGATCGGCTGATGCAGCTGCAGGCCGATCCGCAGATTGTGAAGCTGAAAGGCTTCCTGTATCCGTTCCGCAGGGAAAACCGGCATCGTCCCACGGCGCTGATCTGCACCAACTCTGACCAGATCGAGCACTGCGAGCAGATTGTGTCGGCGCTGCCCCAGATTCAGTTCCACATTGCCGCATTGACGGAGATGTCCTCCAAGCTGCTGGCCATGGGAAAATATGAAAATGTGCACCTTTACCCCGGCGTGAAAACGGATATGGCGGGAAGGCTGTTCCGCCAAAGTGATATTTATCTGGATATCAACCGCGGAAACGAAATTTTGTCGGCAGTGAACCGGGCATTCCTGCACAACCAGGTGATTCTGGGATTCTCCAACACACTGCATGATACGAATTTCCTGCCAAAGGAGCACATTTACGCTCCGGAACAAGCAGAACAAATGATTTGCGATATTGCCGCCATGGTGGAAAATCCTCAGGATATGGACGCCCGAGTTCAGCGGCAGCGGCAGCAAGCTTTGGCCGAAGATCCGCAGAGCTTCCTGCAATTCTGAACAAATGGGAATCCCCTGTACAGACACAAATCGCTGTACAGGGGATTTGCTGCGTTGATTTCGAGTTGAATTTCCAGCGGTTTTGTGCTATGATTCTATAGGAAATCACCGGGAAAGGGGGAGTATGTTTGAGAAAAAAAGCCATATTGTTTGCTGCGGTACTGTGTGCCGTTCTGTTGGCGTCCTGCGGCGCTTCCGGGCCAAAAGCCTCTGAGCTGGTTTCCGTAGAGGCTGGGGCGGATGGCAGCTATACCGGAACGGTGGAAATTCTGGAAAATACAGCCCCCGGAGATGTGGTGTACCAGCGAAACGGATCGATGATTGACGCATCCAATGCTTCCCAGGGGTATGTGATGGTGGCCCAGTCCGGAGTGACTAACCGGCTGAAGGTCCAGATTGCCAAAGAGGATGTACGCTACAATTATGACCTGAATAATCAAGGGGAGTGGGAAGCTTTTCCTCTGCAAATGGGAGACGGAACATATACCATCCGGATTATGCAGAACAAAGAGGACAACCTGTATTTTGAACTGTTCTCAGCCCAGATCACTGTTACCCTGGACAGCGAATTTGCCCCATACCTTTGTCCCAATCAGTTCGTCTGCTACGACAGCAGCTCGGCGGTGGTCCGCAAATCCATGGACCTTTGCAGCAATGCCCAGACGGACATCGAAAAGCTGGCAGTGGTGTATCGCTGGATTACGAAAAACATAAGCTATGATACCCCCAAGGCCGAGTCCGTACAAAGCGGCTACCTGCCGGAGGTGGATGCCATTTTGGACAGCAAAAAGGGAATTTGCTTTGACTATGCATCCGTTATGGCTGCCATGCTTCGGGCCCAGGGAATCCCCACCAAGCTTGTGGTGGGAACCGTCTCCGAACGGGACCTGAATCACGCATGGAATGAAGTGTATCTGCAGAATGTAGGATGGGTTACAGTGCGCATATACTTTGAAGGAAACCAATGGCAGCGGATGGACCCGACGTTTGAAGCTTCCGGCGCCTCCTTTGCAAAATATATCGGTGACGGCAGTATGTACACATCCTTGAAGTTTTATTAAATCCCCGGGAAGGAGATGGCATTTCGTATGGTAAACACGGCTGTAAAAGAAGAAAAAGTTTTGAATCCCCAGGATTTGACTGTATTTTGCTCTCAGCTGGCCCTGCTGGTGAAATCCGGAATCGGACTGGATGACGGCATGGAGGCAATGGGCCAGAGCATGTCCAAGGAGGGAGCCCAGATTCTCTCCCAGGTACGGCAGACCTATTTGGAAACCTATACCCTGTCCACCGCTCTGGCAAGCAGCGGCGTATTCCCGGAGTATATGGTGAAAATGGTGCAGATTGGAGAAGACTCCGGCAATCTGGAAGGGGTTTTGGAGGGGCTGACGGTATATTATGACAACCAGTCCCGGATGATGCGGCAGATCCGGCAGGCAATTCTGTCTCCGGCTATGTCTATTTTTGCCATGACCCTGGTGGTGGCGGTGCTGGTGTGGAAAGTTGTGCCGATTTTCACCGATGTGATGCAGTCCCTGGGGGGACCCGTCACCGGAGCCGCAGAGCTGGGCCCGCTGCTGGGTAAGATTGTGCTGGTGTTCCTGGTGGTGCTGCTGGCGGCTATCCTGTCCGGCTGTTGGGCAATGAAGATGGGCAAAGGCCAGGCTATTTCCCGGATTTTGTCGGTATTTCCCGGCGTATCCCGGGCAAAAGAGAAGTTTTTCACGGCACGGTTTGCCAATGTGCTGTCCATGCTGCTGGCCGGAGGCTACCAGACGGAGCAGGCGCTGGAGCGGATTCCCGGGCTTTTGCCGGATGGGGAGTTCCGCAGCCGGGTGCAGGCCATTCACAGCCGGATGGAAGAGGGCCAATCCCTGGCCCAGGCGGTGAATGAAGAAAAAATCTTCCCGGGCCTTTACGCAGGAATGCTCTGGACGGGAGAAAAAACCGGCTCCATGGATACGGTGCTGCACAAACTGGCACAAATTTATCAGGCGGAAGCCCTGGAAGAAATCGAACGGCTGATTGCGCTGGTGGAGCCGATTCTGGTGGGCGCCCTGTCTGCCTCAGTAGGTGCCATTTTGTTCTCGGTGATGCTGCCGCTGCTGGGCATTATGTCTGCCATCGGCTAAGGAGGCGGCAGCATGCGGTTATACAGGCAGCACAATCTTGCCCGAAATATGGGAAAAATCCTTATGGTCCTAGTGCTGACAGCAGCCCTGGCAGGGGCGCTTCTGGCTGTCCGGGCCACTGAAAGATATGTACAGCAGGAAGAGCTGGATACCGTAAAGCAGGCCATTGTGGCGGCAGCGGTGAACTGCTATGCCACAGAAGGCTTTTATCCGGGGGATGTAGCCTACCTGGAGGAGCATTACGGCGTGCAGATTGACAGGAAGAAGTATGTGATTGAATATTCCCTGCTGGGTCAGAACACATTGCCCTTTGTGGACGTGGTCAGAAAGGGAGCGTCGTCAGAGTACTGACAGAAGGAAGGATGAGAGATGTGAAACGACACCACAGCAGCGTGCAGACCTTCTGCATGGTTGCGGTTTTTGCGGTATTTGCCATATTGTCGGTGCTGCTGACGCTGATGGGTGCCAGGGTATACAAACAGGTTACCCAATCCATGCAGGCCAACAATGCACTGCGATCATCGCTGTCCTACGTCGCCAATAAAATCCACTCCTGCGGGGAATCGGAAACGGTATATCTGGACCAGCAGGACGGCCAGCCGGTACTTACCATTCGGGAAAACTGGGATGGACAGGACTACCTGACCCGGATTTTCTTCTACCAGGGAACGCTGCGGGAGTACGCCGGCGTGGACCAGGGACAGGAGAGCTTTTCCTGGGACAGCGGCGACAGCATTGCCAGGCTTCAGGCCTTTTCTATGGAGCAGGAAGGGGATCTTCTGACCATGACGGCCACCGCGGAAAATGGCAGGACCCTGTCTTTGACCATTGGATGCAGCGGCGGGGAGGGAACGGTATGAACAGATCTGACTTCTGGCAAAGTTTTTTTATGGAAATGGCCATGGTGATCCTGTTTTTTTCCATTGCTTTGGCGGTGATTGTGCGCCTGTTTTCCCAGGGAGCCATTTTAAGCGAGCAGAGCAAGGATATGAGCGGCGCCATTTTGGCCGCCCAGACAGTGGCACAGACTCTGGAGAAAAGTGAGACGGATCAAACTTATACCCTGTATTATGACGAAAACTGGAACGAAACCTGGGAAAATCCCTACTATGCCATCCAGGTGGACGTACAGGCAGAGCCCAATGGCAGCAATGTCCTTTTCCGCTACAGCATCGAGGTGTATCAGTACCGGCAAGATCGTCCGCTCTTCCAGCTGCAAAGCCAGAAATATTTCCGCCAGGAGGATGGCCTATGAAGAAAAATGGCATTTTTTCCACGGGGATAACCTCCCTGGTGATGATTCTGGTGGTACTGGCCCTGAGTATTTTCGGCATCCTGACCTACCTCAGCGGCAGAAATGATTATCTGCTGACCTGCAGGAACCGGGACAGCGTGCAGCAGTACTATGAAGCGGTGGGGAAGAAGGAAGCGGTGCTGCAGCAGCTGGATGTGCTGCTGGAAACCAGCTCCATGGAGCAGGCGCTGGAGCAGCTGGGGTTTGTGTGGGAGCCGGAAACCGGCAGAGCAACCTGGTCATGTCCGGTCAGGGAAAACTGTGATTACATACTGAATCTGAAAATTGACGGAAGGCACTGGGAAGTGCTTTCGGAATATACGGAAAATACCCAGCTGTGGCAGGAAGAAACCATAGAAATCTGGAGCGGGGAAGAGTGATACCATGGACAATATGCAGGTAGCCTTGCAAAAGGCGGTGGAGGCAAAAGCCTCGGATATCTTCATTATTTCCGGCTATCCCATGGCGTTCAAAATCATGGATGCCATCGAGCCGGTGGACGAGCAGCGTCTGATGCCGGAAAATACCCGGAATCTGATTGAGCAGATTTACCAGCTGAGCAATGGGCGCAGTATGGATGGACTGCTGCGCACAGGCGACGACGATTTTTCCTTCTCCATCCAGGGGCTGGGACGATTCCGGTGCAATGCGTACATGCAGAGAAACTCTCTGGCGGCGGTGCTGCGGGTGGTGTACTTCAACCTTCCCGATTACCGGCAACTGCATATCCCGGAGACGGTGATGGAGATGGCCAACCGGAAAAAAGGACTGGTGCTGGTCACCGGCTCGGCAGGCAGCGGCAAATCCACCACCCTGGCCTGTATCATTGACCGGATCAACCACACCAGAAAGAGCCATATCATCACCATCGAAGATCCCATTGAATTTCTCCACTCCCATAAGCAGAGCATCATCAGCCAGCGGGAAGTCAGCCATGACACGGGAAGCTATGCCGACGCTTTGCGGGGTGCCCTGCGGCAGTCTCCCAATGTGATTTTGTTGGGAGAAATGCGGGACTTTTCCACCATCAATACGGTGCTGACTGCGGCGGAGACGGGACAGCTGGTACTGTCTACCCTGCATACCGTAGGAGCCGCCAAGACGGTGGATCGGATTGTGGATGTGTTCCCGGCAGATCAGCAGCGGCAGGTGCGGGTACAGCTTTCCATGGTGCTGGAGGGCGTGGTTTCCCAGCAGCTGATCCCCACCAAGGACGGAGGGCTGGTACCAGCCTTTGAAATTATGAAGATCAACAGTGCCATCCGCAATCTGATCCGGGAGGGGAAAACCCACCAGATCGACAACGCGATTTTCAGCGGCGGTGCAGAAGGTATGCGCACTATGGACTCTGACATTCTCAGCCTGTACAAGCAGGGCATCATCACCAAGGAAAACGCCCTGCTCTACGCAGTGAATCCAGAGCTGCTGGAGAAGAAACTTTAAGCGATATCCATGGGAAAAAGAAAACAGGCCCGGAGCTTCTGACAAAGAAGGCTCCGGGCTGCTTTTTATTTTACGACGGGTAGGAAAGACTGACAAAGTTCACTGCTGTGGGGAAGGAAATGCTTCCTTCAGCAGTGCTTGCAGCTCTTCTACAAAACGGCACAGATGGAATCCATCGCATACCCCATGGTGAACCTGGATGGCAAGGGGCAGAAGGGTTTTGTCCTTTTTCTGGTAGAATTTACCCATGGTGAAAATGGGAAGCAAATAGTCATATCCCTTTTGCAGATTCAGATTGAAGCCGGAAAAGCTGGCCCAGGGAATCATGGAAACGGGAAAGGTGTTTTCCGGCGGCTCCGGCTTGCCCATCATCCCCTTGCAGCTGCCGTAGCGCTGCTGATCCAGTTGGTAGTTTGCCAGAAAATCCCGGTATTCCGGGGCATAGGAGGTCCAGATATTGGAAAAGGTTTCGTCGTCTTTGTGAAAGACAGTATAGCATGGGTGCATCTGCTGGTAGAAACCCAGCTGGCCCTGGGGATTGATGGCTGTACGAAATTCCCGGTGCCGGTTGACAATGGTGGTAATGGCATACAGCATGGCAGGGTACAGTTTTTCGCCCCGCTGGCGAAGGGAGGTAATATCCAAAGGGAAAACGGCACTGTAGGTGCAAGGAACCTGGGAAAAATAGTGGTCAAAATATTCCTTCCGCTCCCAGGTTTCCCGGTCGATGGGGGTAAATGTCATAGATTATCTCTCCTTATGGCAGGTACCGTAAGGGTAGCCCGCCTGATTTTCAAACTGGGATTGATACAGCTCCCAGTAAAAGCCCTGCTTTGTCATCAATTCCTCGTGGGTGCCCTGCTCCACCACCTGGCCCTGGTTCAGCACCAAAATGTGGTCTGCCGAGCGAATGGTGGACAGACGGTGGGCAATGACGAAGCAGGTTTTGCCCTCCATCAGCTTGCGCATGGCGGCCTGAATCCGCTGCTCGGTCCGGGTGTCTACGTTGGAGGTGGCCTCGTCCAGAATCAGCATCTGGGCATCCAGCAGCATGGCCCGGGCGATGGTCAGAAGCTGCTTTTGACCCTTGGAAATGGAGGTGCCATTGTCCGACAGCACCGTGTCATACCCCTGGGGAAGCCGGGAAATGTAGCCGTGAATGTGGGCGGACTTGGCGGCGGCAATGACTTGTTCCAAGGTGGCGCCGGGTTTGCCGTAGGCCAGATTGTCAAAAATCGTGCCGTGGAACAGCCAGGTATCCTGAAGCACCATGGAGTAGGCCCGGCGCAGGGAGTCTCGGGTCAGGGTGCGGATATCCTTGCCGTCCACCAGAATGGCCCCGCTGTCCACATCGTAAAAGCGCATGAGCAGATTGATAATGGTGGTTTTTCCCGCTCCGGTGGGACCGACAATGGCGGTCAGGCTGCCGGGCTTGGCGTGAAAGCTCAGGTCCGTAATGATGGGCTGACCGGGGTTGTAGGAAAAGCTGACGTTTTCCAGCCGCACATCTCCTTGTACATGATCCAGAACTTCCGCCTGGGGCAGGTCAGCCGGTTCCGGCTCTGCGTCAATCAGGGAGAATACCCGCTCCATGGCAGCAAAGGCACTTTGCAGTTCGGCAATGATGTTGGCCATTTCGTTGATAGGGCCGGAGAATTTCCGGGAGTACTGGACGAAGCTGCTCAGGTCTCCCAGCCGCACTTGGCCTCGCAGAAACAGCATGGAGCCGAAGATGCACACCAGTGCCAGAGAAACGTTGTTGATAAAGTTTACCGAAGGGCCGGTGATGGTGCCGTTGGCCTCGGCGATGGTGTAGGCGTCCACGGCTTTCTGGTTCTTTTCGTCAAACTTTTCCAGCACCGCTTCTTCCCGGCCGTAAACTCGGATGGTCTTCTGACCGGAGAGCATCTCTTCCACAAAGCCGTTGAGCAGGCCCAGCTTGGCGCTGCGGCGGCGAAACAGCGGCCGCACCCGCCGGGTCAGCCACCGGGTAAACAGAATGGTGAGGGGAATGGTGAACAGAAAAATGCTCACCAGCTTTGGCGCAATGCTCAGCATCATAAAGAAGGATACCACCACCGTAACCACGCTTTGCAGCAGCTGCAGCAGGTCCGTGGACAGGGACTGGTTTACCGTGTCCACATCGTAGGTGATGACGCTGATAATGTCGCCGGTCTGATAATCGTCGAAGAATTTGACCGGCAGGGCAGTGAGATTTTCAAACACATCGTGGCGCATCTGTCGGGCAACCCGCCGGGACAGGTAGATCATCACAATGTTCAGCCCGTAGGTCAGCACCCCGGAGGCCAGGTAGAAAACCACCATCAGCCCGGCGCAGCGAAAGACTGTGGGGAAGTCTACCTGCCCGGCGGGAACATCGATCGCGTTGATGGCCTGACCGGACAGCTTCGGGCCATACAGCCCCAGCAGGCTGGAGCTGATGGAAAGCACAATCGCCAGCACCAGCAAAAATCGGTTCCGGCCCAGGTATTGCCAGAGCCGTCTCAGCACCGAACCAGCGCTGACCTTTCCACGGAAGGAGCGCCGGTCGCCTGAGGCTTCCATCCGGGTATACCGGCCGCCGCCGATTACGTTGGGATTCTGGGCCATCAGGCTCCCTCCTTTCCGTCGCCCATTTGGGTCTGGGCGATGAGGCGGTATTCTTCACAGCTGCGCATCAGATCTTCGTGGGTTCCCGCACCCAGCAGGGCACCGTCGGAAAGCACCAGAATCAGGTCCGCATGGCGAAGGGAACTGACCCGCTGGGCCACCACCACAGTGGTGGTATTCTGGAAATTCTGATACAGGGCCTTTCGCAGCTGGGCGTCGGTGCGGTAGTCTAGGGCCGCGGATGCATCGTCCAGAATGAGAATTTCCGGACTGCCGGCCAAAGCTCTGCCAATGAGCAGCCGCTGTTTCTGACCGCCGGAGAGGTTGTTGCCCCGAACCTGAACCGGGGCATCCATGCCCTTTGCCCGGACAAAATCCGCCTGGGCAAAGGCCGCTCCGGCGGCAATGGCTTCTTCCGACAAGGGGCGGAAAAAGCGGAGATTGTCCGCAATGGTGCCTTCGGTGACGAAGTCGTTTTGAAACACCACGCCGAATTTACTGCGCAGCACCTCCGGGGCGATGGTGCAGATGTCCTGACCGTCAATGCGGATTTCTCCTGCATCCGGGTCATACAGCCGCAGCAGCAGATTGACAATGGTGGTTTTGCCGCAGCCGGTGGGGCCGATGATGCCCAAGGTCTGCCCGTGATTCAGCGTAAAGGACAGATTATGCAGCACAGCACCCTTGCCGGTGTAGGAAAAAGATACGTTCCGAAATTCAATATGGGGTGCATCCGCCTGGGCTGGCTGGCCGGACAGAACTGTCAGATCTTCTTCCAGTTCCAGCACATCTGCTACCCGGTTGGCGCTGGCCTGACCCTTGGAATACATGACAAAAATCCGGGTAATGCCCAGCATGGCGTTGAGAATCATAATAAAATACTGCAAAAACGCCACAATCACGCCGCTGAGAATGGCGCCGCTGTTGACCCGGAAAGCGCCCACAATCACCACCAATGTCAGTCCCAGGTTCAGAACCAGGGTAGAGGACGGGTTGGTCAGGGCGGTGACAAAGCCCGCCTTTTCGTCCACCTGGGTCAGTTCCTGGTTGACGGACTGGAAGCGGCGCTTTTCATAGTCGGTTTTGCTCAGGGCCTTGATGACCCGGATGCCGGTGATGTTTTCCTGAATGGTGCGCACCATGTTGTCCAGAACCCCCTGCTGCTGGGTATACAGGGGAACGCTGGTTTTGGTGACGTAGTACACAACCAGCGCAATGATGGGAAGCAGGGCAATGAGAACCAGCGACAGCACCGGGTCCATGCTGACCATCATGGCAATGCCGCCCATGAGCAGAATGGGCGCCCGAATTCCCAGCCGCTGAATCCGGGCGATGAATTGGTTGATGTTGTAGGTATCGCTGGTAAGCCGGGACACGGCGGAGAATACTGTCAGATGATCCAACTGCCGGGCGGACAGGGTTTCCAGCTTGAAAAACAGGTCGTGCCGGATGGCCCGGGTGATCTTGCCGGAGGAAATGGCGGACATCCGGTTGGCCACGATGTTCAGCACCAGGCAGATGACGGCACACAGCAGCATCCATCCCCCGGCGATATAGATCTGCCCCAGATCTCCGGCAGGCACTTTTTCGTCCAGGATAATTTCCATCAGATAGGGAATCAGCAGTTCTGCCACGGCGGACAGGAATTTGATGGTCACCGTCAGGGCGATGTAGCCGAAGTAGGGCTTCAGGTAGGCTTCCAATCGTCCCATCAGCGCTCCTCCATCCATTCATCCGCCCGCACCATCATTTTGGCAAGCAGGATATCCAGGGTTTCCCGCTCCTGGGGGGTCAGATCCTGGGTCATGTAATCCGACCAGGACGACAGAATTTCCCGGATCCGGGGCAGCAGGTCCAGGGTTTTCTGGGTGGGGAAGAGCATCATGGCCCGTTTGTCCTCCGGCTGGCAGCAGCGGGTGAGAAATCCGGCCTCTTCCAGCACCGCCACTTCCCGGGTCACGTTGCTCTTATTAGTGC
>USHP01000024.1 GCA_900554625.1 uncultured Eubacteriales bacterium
CCCGTGGAGATCCTGGGAGACGAGGACGGCCGCGTCTGCGGAATGAAGTGCATCCGCATGGAGCTGGGCGAGCCCGACGCCTCCGGCCGCCGCCGCCCCATCGAGGTCCCCGGCAGCGAGTTCGACGTGGACGTGGACTGCGTCATCATGGCCCTGGGCACCAGCCCCAACCCCCTGATCAAGTCCACCACCAAGGGCCTGGAGATCAACAAGAAGGGCGGCATCGTGGTCAACGAGGACGGCCTGACCTCCAGAGAGAATGTCTACGCCGGCGGCGACGCCGTGACCGGCGCGGCCACCGTCATCCTGGCCATGGGCGCCGGCAAGAAGGGCGCTGCCGCTATCCACAAGTTTCTGCAGGAAAATAAGTAAACGATAAAAAATTCCACAGCCTTGTAAAAGGCTGTGGAATTTTTTTGCCCTCAGGAAAGGGATAGCTAGAATCCCACAGCAGAGCAGTGAAAAAAGCCGTTTTTCCACAGTCTTTTCACAGGCTGTGGAGAAAATTTCGTGAAATTCCGGGAAAATCGGCCTTTGCCTGTGGATAACTCCCGGGATTTCACAGAAAAGGCGGTAAATTCAGAAAAGTATGTAAAGTAATAAGACTTTACATAAAAAACGGACAACTCCCCTACCCTGCCAGAAAATTGTGAATTTATCAGCACACCCTTCTGAGAAAAAGACCCACTGTGAAAAGAAAAAACCCGGCCGATGCTTCAGCCGGGTTTTGTTTTATAGGGCAACGTCAAATATCCTCAAAAGGGCAAAAACAAATATTCTCCCTCAATAAATCCTCTCATCTCTCATCATTTCTCATTTCCCAATTTTTCTCTCACTTTTTCCAAAATCTCATTTTCTCTCATTTTGTTCTCATTTGTCCCAGTTCAAAAAGCAAATATTCCCTCGTAGAGATTATAGGAATAGGAGGGAAAAAATAGAGGGATATTGCTGGAAAAATATAAGAAAAGAGAGGGAGAAATTTTCCCCTTTATTTTCTCTGCACTCTCCCCTTTTTTCCCCATTACCCTCCATATCGTTAGAAGAAGACGAAATATCTTTAGGAGATATAAACGCAGCAGTTTTGTTCTTTTCGTAATTAACAAGGTGGAAAATACCAGGATAATCAAGGAAAAGAAAGGGAAAATAGAAGGAAATGAAATGGGATTATAAGGGAAAAACAGGGGCTGTGAAGGGGTGATTCAAGAGAAAGGAAAATCGTTTTGTATCCAAGAAAATACTCATCATGGCCTCATTTTCACCCTCTCAATTCCTCATGAAAGAACTATAATTCCAATGAAGAACAAGAGAATGTTCAGGGAAAGGCAAAGATGGATCATGGATACTATTTTGATTACAGAGGGATATTCGCAAGAGATTGGCGAAGCTTTTTCTTGTTCCGATTCTGCCACGAAAGTGGAAAATATCGGGAAAATCATGGGTGGATGTGGGGTAAAATAAGGCCAATATGCAAACAAAAATAGACCCTGTACCTCCCAAAAACTGGGAAGCACAAGGTCTATTCTTTCATTTTTCAGATTATCTCAGTTTGCCCTTTTCGCAGGCGCAGAGAATATTTCTGTTTGCCTCGTTACATTTGCCATTGTTTATTTTACATTGGAGGTAGAACGCAGGGTTACGTCATGAGCGCCGCCTTCCACAATGGAGACAGAGGAAACCAGAGTCAGCTTGGCGTCGCGCTGCAGGTCGGGGATGTTGGTCACACCCACGTTGCACATGGTGGACTTGACCTTGTACAGGGATGCTTCCACATTGCCGTGGAGAGAACCGGCGTAAGTGACGTAGGAGTCAACACCCTCTTCGAAGCTCAGCTTCGCGGAGCCGCCCAGGTCATAGCGCTGCCAGTTCCGGGCACGGTTGGAGCCTTCGCCCCAATACTCCTTCATATAAGCGCCGTTGATCATCACCTTGTTGGTGGGGCTTTCGTCGAACCGGGCAAAGTACCGGCCCAGCATCAGGAAGTCTGCGCCCATAGCCAGAGCCAGGGTCATGTGGTAATCGTGGACAATACCGCCGTCGGAGCAGATGGGCACATAGATGCCGGTCTCACGGAAGTACTGATCCCGGGCTGCGGCAACCTCAATCAAAGCGGTGGCCTGACCACGGCCAATGCCCTTGGTCTCCCGGGTGATGCAGATGGAGCCGCCGCCGATGCCCACCTTGACGAAGTCCGCACCGGCCTCAGCCAGGAACCGGAAGCCGTCCTTGTCAACTACGTTGCCGGCGCCGATCTTGACCTTGTCACCGTAGTTCTGACGAACCCAGTCAATGGTCTTCTTCTGCCAGCAGGTGTAGCCTTCGGAGGAGTCGATGACCAGCACATCCGCGCCGGCCTCCAGCAGAGCGGGAATCCGGGTGGCGTAGTCCCGGGTGTTGATGCCCGCGCCGACCAGGTAGCGCTTCTTGCTGTCCAGCAGTTCCAGGGGATTTTCCTTGTGGGAAGAGTAGTCCTTGCGGAATACGAAGTACATCAGGTGGTCGTTTTCATCCACAATGGGCAGGCTGTTGAGCTTGTGGGCCCAGATGATGTCGTTGGCTTCCTTCAAAGTGGTGGTAGCGGGAGCGGTAATCAGCTTTTCCCGGGGAGTCATGAAATCCCGCACCTTTTCATCGGCGCTCATCCGGGAAACCCGGTAGTCACGGCTGGTGACGATGCCCAGGAGCTTGCCGTTGGCGGTACCGTCGTCGGTGATGGCCATGGTGGAGAAGCCCTTCTTGGCCTTCAGCTCCAGCACGTCTGCCAAAGTGGCATCCGGGGTCAGGTTGGAAGCGGAGGTAACAAAGCCGGCCTTGTAGCCCTTTACCTTGGCAACCATGGCGGCCTGATTCTCAATGGTCTGGGAACCGAAGATAAAGCTGATGCCGCCTTCCTTGGCCAGGGCGATGGCCAGGGTATCGTTGGACACGGACTGCATGACGGCGGAAGTCAGGGGTACATTCAAAGACAGGGCAGGCTCTTCCACACCCTTGCGGTACTTGACCAGGGGCGTTCTCAGGCTGACACGATCGGGAATGCAATCTTCAGAAGTATAGCCGGGAATCAGCAGATACTCGCTGAAGGTGTGACTGGGTTCCGGATAATAGTACGCCATGGGTAGTTCCTCCTAATATATATATAAATTTGAAAAAAGCTTACAACGTTTCACCGTCACCGGCGTCCAGCACTTCCCGGACAACCTTGCCATCACTGCTCAGATGCTTGAAGTTGCCCAGAATCTCGCTGACCGGGTCGACAATGGCAAAGGTATGGGGGTATTTGCGGACAATCCGGGCAACAGCCGGAGCCTGGGTCTTGTTCACCACACAGATCAGCACGCTGGTTTCCCGGCCGGAGTACATGCCCTTGGCGGGAATCAGTGTGGCAGAGTGGTGCAGCTTGTTAATCAGCTCCTTGGAAATATCCTCAGGATAGTCGGTAATGATTTCAAATGAGATGGCCTCCCGGCCGGACTTCATCAGCCGCTCGCCCACGGTGGAGGACAGGAAGCAGTACAGGATGCACAGAATCACCGGCTCCATCTGGAAGCCATAGACAAAGTAGCTGCTGATAGCGATAAAAGAGTTGATGGCGAAGTTCATGCTGAAGAAGGATTTCTCCGGGTTTCGCTTGTGGACAATGGCAGAAACAAAGTCTGTACCTCCGGTATAGGCGCTGGCCTTGACCAGAATGGAATAGACAAAGCCCTGAATAATACCGGCCACCATGGGTCCCAGGATTTTGCTGGTGCCGCTGTCGGTGGAGTAGGCAATGGCGGAAATGTCGATTTTTTCCAGAATCAGAAGTCCGACAGAGAAAACCACCACATACACCATACTGCGCACGGCCAGAGGTTTGCTGACCTCGTAGAAGCACCACAGAGCCAGCGGGATATTGATAAACAGGCTCAGATAACCCACGCTGATGCCGGTGATGTGCTGAATCATGGTGCAGATACCATTCAGACCAGCCGGGGCGAATTGGTTGGGAAAGACGAACAGCTCGTAATTCACAGCGCCAATCAGGGCGACGAAGGCAATGACAAGATAGGTCCAGACCTTTTTTGCAGTATGCATACCATATGCTCCCAGGAAGAAAGAAAAAAATTGGATGGAACGAAAACGTTCCGTTTCTTAATCATAAATTTTAGCATAGCTTTTCTACAGGGTCAAGCTGTAAAGTGACGAAAATTTGCAAGGAATGAGGCAAAATCTCCATCACCTGCCGTAACTGTCCGCTGTATGTGCATCATTGTCCGCAAAAGGAAAAATAACGGGAAACCGAGGATAAGGCAAGAAAAATTTGGGGATGGGCCAAAAGTTTTACCCTATCTTTACCAGGGGGGCGCTATAATGTTTTCGTTATATTTTGACAAACGGAGGAAACTATGGAAGTATTGATTCAGAATCTGTATGACATCACATGGCAGCAAATGGTCATGTGGGCCATCGGCGGTGTGCTGATCTACCTGGCCATCGTCAAGGACATGGAACCGACCCTGCTGCTGCCCATGGGTTTCGGTGCCATTCTGGTAAACCTGCCCAATTCCGGCGCTGCGGCAGTGATTGACCACCTGTTTGAAATCGGCATCAACCAGCACGAGCTGTTCCCGCTGCTGCTGTTCATCGGCATCGGCGCCATGATCGATTTCCAGCCCCTGCTGACCAATCCCAAGCTGATGATTTTCGGCGCGGCGGCTCAGTTCGGTATTTTCTTCACCTTGTGCATGGCTTCCCTGTTCGGATTCCAGCTCAATGACGCTGCTTCCATTGCCATCATCGGCGCAGCCGACGGCCCCACCTCGATTTTCGTTTCCCAGATGCTCAAGTCCAACTATACTGCCGCCATCATGGTGGCCGCCTATTCCTACATGGCCCTGGTTCCCATGGTGCAGCCACCCATCATCAAGCTGTGCACCACCAAGGCCGAGCGGAAGATTCGGATGCAGTATAAGGGCAAGCCTGTTTCCAAGCGCACCAAGATCCTCTTCCCCATTGTGGTTACCATTATCGTGGGCCTGGTGGCTCCCGATGCAGTTGTCCTGATCGGTTTCCTCATGTTCGGCAACCTGATCCGGGAATGCGGCGTGCTGAACTCCCTGTCCGAAACCGCTCAGAATGTACTGGCAAACCTGATTACCATTCTGCTGGGTATTACCATCGCTTCCCGGATGAGCGCTGAAGAATTCCTGCGCTTTGAGACCCTGCTGATTATGGGTCTGGGCTTGGTTGCCTTCATTGTGGATACCTTCGGCGGTGTGATGATCGCCAAGATCATGAACCTGTTCCTGAAGGAGAAGATCAACCCCATGATCGGCGCTGCCGGTATTTCCGCTTTTCCCATGTCCGCCCGTGTGGTACATAAGCTGGGCCTGGAGGAGGACAACCAGAATTTCCTGCTGATGCACTCCATCGGCGTCAACGTTTCCGGTCAGATCGCCTCCGTTATCGCCGGCGGCCTGATCCTGGCTTTGGTAGGAGGTTAATGTTATGCAGCTGCATGTGGATTATTTGATGGAAGCCCTGCCCATTATGGGCAATGGCATGCTGGGCATCTTCATTGTCACCGGCGTGATCATTGCAGTTGTCAGCCTGCTGAACAAGCTGACCGAGGGTAAATAAAGAATGTAAGGAGGGCGAAAGCCCTCCTTGATGATTCTTAACTGAATCTTTGCCGCTCCGGCTCTTTACCAGAAAAGGGCACCCCGGTATAATAAAACGATATTGCATAAAGAAAGGAAATGAGAAATGATCCCTGCCATCTTACTCTTTGCCGCAACCTATGTCCTCATGCTGACCTTCAGCAAATACCGTCCCTACATCGCTCTGTGCTCCGGTTTAATTTTTATTGTTACCGGTATGCTGCCTCTGGGCGATATTATTCCCTCTCTGGATTTTAATGTTCTGCTGATGATCGGCGGCACCATGGGTCTGGTGCAGCTGTTTATTGACAGCCACATGCCCGAACGTCTGGCTGACATGATTATGGCCAAAGTTCCCACCATTCAGTGGGCAGCGGTGTGCCTGTCCCTGTTTGCCGGTGTGATCTCCGCCTTTGTGGACAACGTGGCAACGGTGCTGATGGTGGCGCCGGTGGCTTTGGAAATCTGCAAGAAGCTGAAAACCAATCCTATCCCCATCCTCATTTCCATCGCCGTTTCCTCCAACCTGCAGGGTGCTGCGACTCTGGTGGGCGACACCACCGCTATCATGCTGGGTTCTGCCCTGAACATGAGCTTCATGGACTTCTTCTGGTACTACGGCAAGCCCTCCATCTTCTTCGCGGTGGAGCTGGGCGCTGTGCTGTCTGCCTGCATCGTCTACTGGATTTTCCGGAAGGAAAAGGGTCAGATTCCCAAGGCCGCTGCCATGACCGAAGTTTCCGACTACGTTCCCACCTACCTGCTGCTGGGCGCCATTGCCCTGCTGATCTGCGCTTCCTTCGCTCCTGACAGCTGGAACCTGCCCGCAGAAATCAACGGCATCATCTGCTGCTCTCTGCTGGTGGTGGGCCTGATTTACAACTACCTGCGCAACAAGACTGTAGAGTCCGTGTTTGGTCCCCTGAAGGCCATCGACTTTGAAACCCTGGGTCTGCTGGTGGGACTGTTCCTGATGATTGGCGGTATTTCCAACATGGGCGTCATCGATGCTCTGGCCGGACTGCTGGCAAAGCTGGGCGGCGGCAACCTGTTCCTGATGTTTACCATCATTGTCTGGGCTTCCGTGCTGATTTCCGCCTTCATTGACAACATCCCCTATGTGGCAACCATGATTCCCGTCATCGGCGGCCTGGCTGCTCAGTTGGCCCCCGGTCTGGGTGTGGACCCGGTGCTGGTGGGTATCCCCCTGTACTTTGGTCTGCTCTCCGGTGCCACCCTGGGCGGCAACATTACCCCCATCGGTGCCTCTGCCAACATCACCGCCATCGGTATTCTCCGCCGGGAAGGCTACGAAGTGGCGAACAAGGATTTCTTCCGCATCGGTATCCCCTTCACCCTGTCCGCTGTGATTCCTGCTTATATCTATATCTGGCTGGTTTACGGCGTATAAAGCTGTAGTAAAATCTCCTGCATTGGACAAGTCATTGGAAAACATTACTGTTTTCAGCATCTTTCCTGTCAGGGCTGGAAACAAAAAAGAACAAAAAGCGATGCCGGGTCAAATGACCGGCATCGCTTTTTTGCCGCTTTGTGAAGGATTCTTTGAAAACCACCGCAGCGCCATGGTATAATCCAGGTATGTCCATTTTAATTGCATTTTTGCATTTGCGCTTGCTTTGTGAGGACTGGAAAGCGAAAAGGAGGAATGTATATGAAATTGGTCAGTCCAAAGACCTTGCTGGCCTCTGTGCTGGGCATTGCCTTTGTGGTTTTCAAAATGATGACCTTTGATGGATTTGCAGATTTGTTTTGGATCCTGTTTATTGGATATCTGACCATCAAAGCAGTAATCACGGCCTTTTCCCGGCAAGCCCATGATGCGGATGTAAAGAAAGACCGACAGAGGAAAGTGCTGTACCGGGATCTTTTTGGAAAATTTGCGTATTTTGTCGCAGATATTCCCCTTTTCCTGTACCTTTTGGCAGGGCTTCTGGCCTTGGTCTTTCCGAAAACAGCATTGCTCCGGATTGTTTTGCTTGCTATGCTGTTTCTGGTGGCTGCGTATGTAATCTGGCTGATTTGGTATGTGTCAAAAAATAAGCGGCCGCGGGAAGAAAGCGGGGAATGGGAAACAGGGGTTTTGTCTGCGGAAGAGGAAAAATCCTGGAAACGCTCCGAACGCTGGCACAACATCTTCCTGGGTATCTTCCTGGTGCTGGCTGTCCTGTATCTGATTTTTGGAGATCCCCGGATTTATGGAAATAACGCAAAGCTAAAGGATGCCTTGATGGAAATTACCGATGACAGAGTAACTCTGGAAGAGGTCGTACCCTTTGCATGGACCACGGTCTACACCTTTGACCCCTATACATCCAGGGAACGAATCGAAGGGATCGTCGGCTCCAACAGTCCTGCGCTGAAAGAAAGCCGCAATGAGGGCATGACCCATGTTGTGTTTACCAACAGAGGGCGGGTTGTGGCCAGTGTTTGCGAGGATCCTGCAAGTCTGGGATATGCCCTGTCTTTTTCCGGAGGGGAAAATACCCATTACCGCTATTCAGATGGGGGCTATTCCCATGTGGAATATGGCGATGAGATTCTGTTTGAAGTAACACGGGAGAATGGCCTGGTGAAGCTGTATGCCGATCTCGATGCATGTGGATGAAGGGAAAAAAGCAGCAGGCATGACCAAAATCATGCCTGCTCCAAAAAATGCACAGATTGCTGCTTTTATGACCTCCTGCAGAAAAATCTGCAGGAGGTTTTCTCATTCGTCCAGCATCCGATAGCCTACGCCCAGTTCGTTGGTGACGTAGCGGTTATCCCCCGGGCGGCAGCCAAGCTTCTTGCGGATGTTTGCCATATTCACCTGGAGCTTTTTGATGCTGCCATCGTCCATGGCTCCCCAGATGGAGCGGATAATGGCGGAATAGGTCATCACTTTTCCGGTGTGCTGGCTCAGCAGGGCCAGAATGTTGAATTCCGTCTGGGTCAGATGCACCAGTTTTCCCCCCACGGTAACCTGCCGGCGGTCATAGTCAATCAGCAGATCATCCACCGCAAAGGTGCCGCTGGAAGCGGCGGCCTCCAGCCGGTGCCGGCTCACCCGAAGGGCGGCCCGCACCCGGGCCAGCAGTTCGGCGGTGCCGAAGGGCTTGGTAATGTAGTCGTTGGCACCCAGATCCAGAGCGGAAACCTTGTCCTGTTCTTCGCTCCGGGCGGAAAGCACCAGAATGGGCACCAGGCTGTCCTGACGAACCACCCGGATAAATTCTTCCCCGTCCAGATCCGGCAGACCCAGATCCAGCACTACCAGGTCCGGCATGTGGGAGGTTACCATCAGCATTCCCTGTCGGCAGCGCTGGGCGGTAAGCACCTGAAAATCGTTGGCTTCCAGAATGGCCTGAATAAAGCTGGCAATGTTGTGGTCATCCTCCACAACCAGAACTTTGTATTTGTTATTCGACACGGTTTTCTTCCTCCATTTCCAGTGCAAAATAGAATGCCGCACCGCCTTCGGGACGGTTCTGGGCGTAAATCCGGAAGCCATGGGCCCGGACAATGGTGTCGCAGACGCTCAATCCGATGCCCATGCTGCTGCGGCTGGTATCGGTGGGGGCTTGTCCGGGCAGTTGGGTGGTAAATAGCTGGCCCATCCGCTGGGGATCAATGCCTTTGCCGTCATCTTCCACCCGAAAAATCGCCTGGCTGCCTTTGATATCGACTTTCAGCCACAGATGCTGCATACCCTCTCCGTGGAGCACCGCATTTTCCAGCAGATTCATCAGCACCTGCTCAATGAGCATAGCGTCCATGGGAATCAGAATAAACTCATCCGGCAGGGAAACCTCTACCTGCTGATTGGGATAGTGCTTGTAAAATTTCACCAGCACGTCGTCAATCAGCTCTTCCAGTACGGTGCTTTTCATTTTCAGCTGCACCGTGCCGGAATCAATCCGGGTAATGGAGAGCAGATTCTCCACCATCCTCACCAGCCACTGAGCGTCATTGGAGACCCCTTCCAGCATCTGCAGGTGCTTTTCCCGGGAGAAGGAATCGTAATTTTCCCGCATGGCCGAGCAGGCACCGTAAATGGCGGTCAGGGGGGTGCGCAGATCGTGGGATACTGCCCGGAGCAGATTGCCCCGCATCCGTTCGGTTTCCGCTTCGGCCTTCAGCTTTTCCTGGCGCTTCAGCTGGGTGGTCAGGGTGCCGGTCATAATGGCCACCACCAGCATCACCACGGCAGAGGCAATGCACTCCGGAGAAATCAGATCAAAGGCCCAGTATGGATAAGTAAAGGCAAAATTCACTGCCAGCACACTGACCAGGGAAGCGGCAATGCCCCAGAAATATCCCTGGGTGCGCCAGGAGACCAGGAACACCCCCAGCACAAAAATCATAGGTGTCAATGTCTGGGTGTCAAAGAGTTTTTGCAAAAATAAAATTGTAAAGAATGTGACCAAAAGAGTGGCCAGGGTAAAAAGTCCGTCGCAAATTACTCCTTTTGAAAGTTTCATATCACCCAATGGGAAAAACCCATTGCTCACCTCACCTTCCCTGAAACAAAAAGCCAACGAAATAACGGTAGAAATTGCCGGCCAAATATGTTATATTGAACTTTACAGTAAGAAATATCCTGGTTATGCCGGGAAAACCCAGGATTTGGAGGCACCCATATGTACCGAATCGATGATCGTTATTTAAGACCCTTAAAAGCGCAGTGGCTCAGAAGAATGTACAACACCCCATTCCAGTACAGAGAAAACCTGCAGATCTGGCGGGGAAACAACGCAACGGTTCTTCCCTTGCGGGAATCGGCACCCGGCGACCCTGTTTTGTTTGGCCGGGGCGGTGTGACGGATGAAAACGGCGTGTATGTCCCACTGTCCGGAATTGAAACCCGGGTTATGGGGGACTACCCTGTGGAGCGGAAAGAATTCCGGGATGAAAAGGTGGTATACTGCGGCTATCTGATAAACCATTGGGGCCATTTTCTGGTGGAAGCCGCTACCAGACTGTGGTATGTCCTGGAAGCGGAACAGGATGTGGACAAATATGTCTTTTTCCTGGAAGAAGGAGCACAGCGGGAAATCAAAGGCAATTTCCGACGTTTTTTTGAGCTTCTGAAGATCTGGGACAAATTGGAGATCATTTCTGTCCCCACCACATATCGGGAGGTCATTGTTCCGGAGATTGCGTTCCGGTGTATGCAGTGGTACAGTCCCAAGTTCCTTCGTATCTTTGACACCATTGCCCAGAATATTACGGTGGAGCCCAACTGGGAACAGCCGGAAAAAGTATTCTTTACCCGAAGCCAGTTTGCCAAGGGAAATCACTTTGATTTCGGCATGGACTGCCTGGACAACTATTTCAGCCGCAATGGCTACCAAGTTCTGGCACCGGAAACCGTGACACTGGATCAGATGATTTATTTCATCCGGGGCGCCAAAGAGGTGGCTACCATTTCCGGTTCGTGTCACCACAATATGCTCTTTGCCCAGGATGGGCAGAAGCTGACGATTGTGGAAAGGTTGGTAATCAATACGGACTACCAGGTGAGCATCAACCAGATGCGGCAGCTGGATGTTACTTATATTGACGCCAACTATCATCTGTATACTGTGGATACTGTCGGGCCGCTGATGCTTGGATACAATCATCTGCTGGAGCAGTTTACCCGGGATCGGAATTTGCTGCCCCCGGACCCCTATTACGCATCAGAAAAGTTCCGCATTCGCTGCTTCAAGCAGTATATGGATTCCTACCGGGACAACTATCGATATCGGTGGCACATGGAGTGCTGGTATCCGGAAATCGCAGATTCTCTGTACGAGGCATACCAGGACTGCTATCCCTGTTTCAAGGAATATCTGGATGGAAACAGACCCATCTTCCCGGAGCAATACTTCCAGCTGCACTATATCAAACAGTTTATCAAGCGGCTGCTGGGCAGGGCCTGATGCCAACCATTATACCAGATTTTTTGAAAAAAGGCACCCGGCTGCAAAAATTTTGTCAAAAAAACCGGGTAAGGATCTGGATAATATTTTTTGCCGAAGGGAAAGCCGGGATACAGAAATGGAGGAAAAATCTTTGGACTTCCCCGAAAATATTTCACAAAAGCCGGATACAAGGAAAGTAGAAAGTTGCGTTTTCACCGACTTTTGTGGGGGAAAACGGAACATGGCTCAAAATATTTACATGGTCGTATAACCGTATAATAAAATAAAATAACAGTAAAAAGGAGCTACGTGAACCACAGTGACGGTTCTAAAAAATATTTGGACACATTTTCCCGTTTGCCAGAATTTGGCGAGAAAATTTTGGCTGAAATCGCTAAAAAAGTATTGATTTTGATGGTTTCGTCAATTGACCCCTGGCGGGATTTCTGCTAAAATAAAGCCATCCAAAAACGAGAGGAGGAAGAACAATGAATTGGGCTGCAATCCTTTGGCTGGTGCTTCTGGTGATCTTTCTGATTGCGGAGGCGGCCACGGTAACAATGGTTTCCCTCTGGTTTGCGGCGGGCGCACTGGCTGCACTGCTGGTGGAGTTGGTTCATGGCTCCCTTTGGCTGCAGATTCTGGCGTTCGTGGTAGTATCAGCGGTGATGCTCCTGCTGCTGCGACCCCTGGTCCGCAGGTACGTCAATCCCAAAATCACCCCAACCAACGCTGATTCGGTAATCGGTACCACCGGACTGGTCACTGCCCCCATCGATAACGTGGCTGGAACAGGCCAGGTCAAACTTGGCGGTATGTTCTGGACGGCACGAAGCACCTCCGGCACCCCCATCAGCGCGGATACCCTGGTAAAAGTGGACCGGATCGAAGGCGTAAAGGTCTTCGTCTCCCCTGTCCAAGTTCCCACAGCTGTGTAACAAACAAAATTTTAAAATTGGGAGGAAAAAGGTATGTTTTGGGTTCTTTTAGCAATCGTCGTCATTTTGTTCATCGTTGCCATCGCCAACATTGTGGTGGTGCAGCAGTCCCGGGCTTACGTCATTGAGCGCCTGGGCGCTTTCCATACCGTGTGGGGCGTGGGCCTGCACCTGAAGATTCCTTTCATTGAGCGGGTTGCCCGGAAGGTCAGCCTGAAAGAGCAGGTTCTGGACTATCCCCCCCAGCCGGTGATTACCAAGGATAACGTCACCATGCAGATTGATACCGTGGTGTACTTCCAGATCACCGACCCCAAGCTCTACGCCTACGGTGTGGAGCAGCCCATGGCAGCCATGGAGACCCTGACCGCAACCACCCTGCGTAACATCATCGGCGACCTGGAACTGGATCAGACCCTGACCAGCCGTGACGTGGTCAACACCAAGATGCGTGCCATCCTGGACGAAGCCACCGACCCCTGGGGCATCAAGGTCAACCGGGTGGAGCTGAAGAACATCATGCCGCCCAGAGACATTCAGGAGTCCATGGAGAAGCAGATGCGGGCCGAGCGGGAGCGCCGGGAGGCCATCCTCCAGGCCGAGGGCCAGAAGCAGTCCCAGATCCTGGTGGCCGAGGGCGAGAAGCAGTCCGCCATCCTGCGGGCTGACGCGGCCAAGCAGGCCGCCATCCTTCAGGCTGAGGGCGCCAAGCAGGCTAAGATCC
>USHP01000025.1 GCA_900554625.1 uncultured Eubacteriales bacterium
GTGCGGCGGCCACGGTTTTGCTGATCGTGCTGATCTGCGGTACGGTCTTTGTTGGAACCTTGGGCGATTATCTCCAGGAAGATATTTTGACCTCTGCGTCGGACTGGTCCCTGGAAGACTATGACCTGGAACGGACTTCCTTTATTTATTATGTGGATAACAATGGCGATATTCAGCAGCTTCAGCAGATCTACACCACCACGGACCGCCAGTGGGCGTCCCTGGATGAAATTCCCCAGGCTCTGGTGGATGCGGCTGTTGCCATTGAGGACAAGCGTTTCTATGAACATCAGGGCGTGGACTGGATTACCACGGTTAAGGCGTGCCTGAATATGTTCTTCGGCGGCGATGAGCAGTTCGGCGGCTCCACCATTACTCAGCAGTTTATCAAGAACCATACCGGTGAAAAAAGTGTTACCGTGCAGCGTAAGGTTATGGAAATTTTCCGTGCCCAGCTATTTGAACGGGAATACGACAAAGATCTGATCATGGAGTATTATCTCAACGAGATCTATCTGGGCCGGGGCTGCTACGGTGTCAAGAGTGCAGCGGCTGAGTATTTCGGAAAAGAGCTGCAGAGCCTGACCGTTGCCGAATGCGCCAGCTTGATCAGCATCACCAACAACCCCTCTTTGTTTAATCCCTACTCCGACAACGTGTTTGAATACAAGGGCGAAGAGCGGGACGGCGCCGGGCGTAATCGTTACCGTCAGCTCAATGTCTTAAGCGAAATGCACCAGCAGGGATATCTGACTGACGAGAAGTATGAAGAGGCCGTTGCCCAGGAAATGGTCTTTAAGGAAGGTATTGCCGATGAAGACCGCTGGACGGTCTGCGAAAATCCGGAGTGCGGCTTCGAAGGAATCCGCAGTCAATTTACCGGTGAAGACGGCGCGTATTATTGCCCCGTTTGCGGAAATCTGACCTCTGTCAGCACCAATGCTTCCCAGCATATTTACTCCTGGTTTGTGGACGCAGTCATCATCGACTTTGCTTCCTATCTGGCAGAGCAGGACGGAAAGAACTGGGATGATCTGGAAGAGACCACCAGAAACGTCTATCTGGAGCGCATCCAGAAGGGCGGCTATCACATTTATACCACACTGGACATGGATGTGCAGAACCAGGTGGATGCAATCTACGGCAACCTGGACAACATTCCCGGCACCAACAGCAACCAGCAGCTTCAGTCTGCCATTGTTGTCATTGACAACACCACCGGTGACGTGGTGGCCCTGGCTGGCGGCGTGGGAGAAAAGGATACCTTCATGGGCTACAACCGGGCAACCCAGGCAAAGCTCCAGACCGGTTCTGCCCAGAAGCCGGTGTCTGTTTATGCGCCTGCCTTTGAATCCGGCAAGGTAACGCCGGCAACGGTTTTCAAGGATCTGCCGGTGACCTATGACGGCGGCAACTGGCCGAAGAACGATAACCGCCAGTATCAGTATGCCAGAACGGTATATCAGGGCATTGTGTCCTCCGTCAATACCATCTCTGTGCGCACTCTGAATGAAATCGGTGCCGAATACGGCTATAGCTTCGCCAAGTACAACTTTGGCCAGGCCCATCTGGTGGAGGAGTACCCCGGAGCGGACGGTACTACCAAGTCTGACGTAGGCCCGGCACCTCTGGCCCTGGGCGCTCTGACGGTAGGTTCCACCGTTCAGGAAATGTCCGCTGCCTATGCTACCTTTGCAAACCACGGTGTTTACCGGGAGCCCCGGCTGTACACCAAGGTCTATAACAGCGACGGACAGCTGGTTGTGGATAATACCCAGGATTCCCGGAAGATTCTCAGCGACAAAACCGTGGATTACGTCAATTACTGCCTGTACAATGCAGCAAACCATGGTACCGGCGGCGCTGCCATCTTTGGCGGACAGTCCATTGCCGGTAAGACCGGTACAACCTCGTCCAACCGTGACCGCTGGTTCTGCGGCTATACCACCCATTATACGGCAGCTGTTTGGGTGGGCTATGACCAGCCGGAACAGATTCATGTTGGTACCAACCCGGCGGCCCAGATGTGGAAAAAGGTTATGCAGCCCATTCACGAAGGCCTGCCCAATGAAGCGCTGTATAATGGCAATGCGTTCCGCACAGTAGCAGTCTGTCTGGATTCCGGACTGCTGGCTACCGATGCCTGCCGCAGCGACGTCCGGGGAATTGACCGGGTGGTTTACGTCAATGTATATCCTGGTGATGAGCCTCAGGGCACTTGCGATAAGCATGTGCAGATGGAGTACTGCGTCACCGGCGGCGGTGTGGCAACGGATTATTGCGCTATGTTCCCGGATGCCAATGTACAGGCCCGTTCCCTGGTGAAACTGAACAGCGGCGAAGTGGACGAAATCCGCAGCGCCCTTGGTGTGGGACTGAACGGCGTGTATGCCTCCGATGGCTATGTTTACTATCAGGATGGCAATTGGCGTGGATTCAGCGGCAATTATGCCAACAATGACCAACCCTACCTGGTATGTCCCATCCACAACCAGGATAGCTGGCTCGAACACGAGGAAACCCAGCCTACAGAAGAAGGTGGAGGGGATATTTCCGGTGGTAATCCGGATGACAACTACTGGGAAGGCGACTACGACGGTTAATGTCGATATAGAAGTAGAAGGAGGAAGCCCAATGCTTTGGATTTCCGATGAATGGAAAGACTACGAAGTTCTGGACACATCCAACGGAGAGCGTCTGGAACGCTGGGGGAAATATATTTTGGTGCGCCCGGACCCTCAGGTAATCTGGAATACCCCCCGCAGCGCACCGGAGTGGAAGCGTTACGATGCCCGGTATCTGCGCTCCAATACCGGCGGCGGACATTGGACAGATCACAATCTTCCGGATCGGTGGCAGATCCGATATAAGGATTATCTGACCTTCCATGTCAAACCCATGAATTTTAAACACACGGGCGTTTTCCCGGAACAGGCGGCAAACTGGGATTTCATCCGGGAGAAGGTAGCTTCTGCCGGTCGTCCGGTGCGGGTGCTGAATCTGTTTGCCTATTCCGGCGGCGCCACACTGGCGGCGGCAGCCGGAGGTGCGGAGGTGTTCCATGTGGATGCCTCCAAAGGCATGGTGGCCTGGGCCAAGGAAAATGCTGTGGCATCGGGCCTTGACAAGTGCCCCATTCACTGGATGGTGGACGATTGCGCCAAGTTCATCCAGCGGGAAATCCGCCGGGGACGGCGCTACGACGGAATTATCATGGACCCGCCCAGCTATGGTCGGGGCCCCAGCGGTGAGATCTGGAAAATGGAAACCAGTTTCTATCCCTTCCTGCAGGAAGTGGTGAAGGTGCTTTCTGATGATCCACTGTTTGTTATCATCAATTCCTACACCACGGGCCTGGCCCCCTCTGCGGTGGCCTATGCTTCTGACGTGGTGTTTGGCGCCAAATACGGCGGCACCACTGCGGCAGGGGAACTGGGATTACCGGTGAAACAGTCTAGCTTGATTCTTCCCTGCGGTGCCACTGGCCGCTGGACGCCCTGATGGAGGGATTGCGTTGAAAGAGATCATTTCTGTGCAGCATCTGGCCTATACCTACCCTGGGGTGGACGACACCCCGGGGATTCCGGTATTTGAGGATATGAACCTGACCATCCAGGAAGGCAGCTTCGTTGCCATTCTGGGAACCAATGGCTGCGGAAAATCCACACTGGCCAAACATTTCAATTCCATCCTTCTGCCCAGCGGAGGAAAAGTCTACGTCTGCGGCATTGATACTTCCAATGAAGAGCGGATTATGACCGTTCGTCGGAACGTGGGCATGGTTTTCCAGAATCCGGATAACCAGATCGTTGCCAACGTGGTGGAAGAGGACGTGGCCTTCGGCCCGGAGAATCTGGGCGTTGCCAGCCCGGAAATCCGTAATCGGGTAGACCGGGCGCTGAAACAGGTGGGAATGTACGAGTATCGGGAGCACGCTCCCCATCTTCTGTCCGGCGGACAGAAGCAGCGCATTGCCATTGCCGGTGTTATCGCCATGGAGTCCAAGTGCATTGTGCTGGACGAGCCCACCGCCATGCTGGACCCCAGAGGCCGCCGGGAGGTTATGGAGACCATCGGACGGCTGAATCGGGAAAAGGGAATTACAGTGGTGCTGATTACCCACCATATGGATGAAGCCGCCCAGTGTCAGCGGGTGGTTGTGCTGCATAAGGGCAAGGTTGTCACCGATGGAAGCCCAAGGGAGGTTTTCTCCCAGGTCGAGTTGCTGCATGACATTGGTCTGGCAGCACCGGAGAGCGTGGAACTTTGTTGGGAGCTGAACAAGCAGGGCTTTGATCTGCCCTTGGACAGACTGAATCCGGAAGAATGCGCGCAGGCACTTTACAATGCGGTTAAGGCCTGACCCGCTGGGAGGAATTTGATTGGAACCCATTCTTGAGATAAAGAATTTGAACTATGTTTACAGTGCCGGGACGCCCTTTGAGCATAAGGCACTGGAAAATGTCTCTTTCCGTGTCAACCGGGGAGAATTTATCGGTATTATCGGACATACCGGTTCGGGAAAATCCACCCTGATGCAGCAGCTCAACGGCCTGCTGAAGCCCACCTCCGGCTCCGTGATTCTGGACGGACAGGATATCTGGTCAGATAAGAAGCTGACCCGCCAGGCCCGGTTTCGGGTCGGCTTGGTGTTTCAGTACCCGGAATACCAGCTGTTTGAGGAAACGGTTTACCGTGACATTGCCTTTGGCCCCAAAAACATGGGCCTTTCCGAGGAAGAAGTGGACCGCCGGGTGCGGGAGGCCGCTGCCTGTGTTGGCCTGACAGAGAAACAGCTGGAGGTATCTCCCTTTGACCTGTCCGGCGGACAGAAGCGCCGGGTTGCCATTGCCGGTGTCATTGCCATGGAACCGGAAGTACTGATTCTGGATGAGCCTACGGCAGGTCTGGACCCCATGGGCAGAGCGGAGATTCTGGGCAATATTGAAGCCTACCGCAAGTCCCGCAATGCCACCATTATGATGGTGTCCCATTCCATGGAGGATGTGGCCCGGCTGACTGACCGTCTGCTGGTTATGAGCGGCTCTCACCTGGTAATGGACGGAACCCCGGCAGAGGTGTTTGTTCACGCCCAGGAGCTGCTGGACATGGGCCTGAACATCCCCCAGGTAACCCAGGTGTTCCTGAACCTGAAACAGTTGGGGCTGGATGTCCCCAACGTATATACCATCGACCAGGCTGTGGATGTGCTGAAACGGCTGAAAGGGGGCGCTGCGGTATGCTGAAGGATATTACCCTGGGCCAGTTTTTCCCGGGCAATTCTGTGATTCATCGCTTGGACCCCAGAACCAAGCTGATTGTGCTGATTGTGTATATCGTGGCTCTGTTTCTGGCCCAGAGCTGGATTTCCTATGGCCTTCTGTTCCTGTTTTTGGCAGCGGCAATCAAGATATCTACCATTCCGCTGAAAACCATTGTCCGGGGACTGAAGCCGCTGGTGATGATTCTGATTTTCACCGGTGTGCTGAACCTGTTTTTCACCAAGGAAGGTCCTACACTGGTTTCCTTCTGGGGACTCAGCATCACCCTGGGCGGCGTCCAGCGGGCAGTTTTGATGATGGCCCGTATCCTGATGCTGATTACTTGCACCTTCCTGCTGACCTATACCACCTCGCCCATTGCCTTGACCGACGGCCTGGAATCCCTGATGGGCCCGCTGAAAAAGATCAAGGTCCCGGTGCATGAACTGTCCATGATGATGTGCATTGCCCTGCGCTTTATCCCCACACTGATTGAGGAAACGGACAAGATTATGAACGCCCAAAAGGCTCGTGGTGCGGACTTTGAAAACGGCAGCCTGATGGATCGGGCCAGGGCTTTGATCCCCATTTTGGTGCCGCTGTTTGTCAGCGCTTTCCGCCGGGCGGATGAGCTGGCAACCGCCATGGAGTGCCGGTGCTATCGGGGCGGAGAGGGCAGAACGAAAATGAAACTGCTGCGCTACCACCGCAACGACCTGGCGGCATTTACCGTCGGAGCCGTGCTGATGGCCGGTGTGCTGGCACTGGGCAGTTTTGGCTTGTGAGGAAAGCTATGCGCAATATTGCCTTGTTTTTAACATATCTTGGTACCAATTATCACGGTTGGCAGGTTCAGAAGAATCTGCCAACCGTTGCTGAAACCATGGAGAAAGCTGCGGCCATGGTGGTAGGCCACCCGGTACATATGACCGGCTGCGGCCGTACCGATGCCGGGGTGCATGCCCGGTGCTATGTGGCGAATTTCCGCACCAGCTCCACCATCCCGGCGGAGCGGATTCCTTATGCGCTGAATACCCATTTACCCTGCGACATCGTGGTGACAAAAGCCTTTGAAGTCCATGAGGATTTCAATGCCATCGGCTCCTGTGCCCGGAAGGAATATACCTACCAGATCTATAACTCCCGGCTGAAAGATCCGTTCTACGTCAACCGTGCCTGGTTTTATCCCAAGCACCTGGATGAAACCATCATGCAGCGGGCAGCGGAGCAGTTCGTGGGCACCCATGATTTCGCCGCCGTGCGAAGTGTGGGAACGGATGTAAAATCCACCGTGCGCACCGTATACTATTATAATGTGGAGCGGCAGGGAAATCTGATTACCCTGAAGGTGTGCGCCAATGGATTCCTGTATAATATGGCCCGGGCCATGGCCGGAACAGTGGTCTATGCCGCAGAAGGAAAGATCAAACCGGAAGATATCGGGCGGATTCTGGACTCTGGCAATCGGACGGCTGCCGGCCCGACTGTGCCACCGGGGGGACTGTACATGACCCATCTGTGGTACGATGACGGAATTGCCAAATTCGAGTGCGGCAGCGATTGGACCGAATGACAGCAGCTTCCAGCGAATTGTTTATAATTTGTTTTTTCTTTTTCCGGCCTGATATGCTATACTGCATGTCAAAGGAAAGAATCCTTGCGAAAAGGAGTGAATCATATGCAACCGAAAATGTGCAGCAAGTGCCGAAAAAACATTGCTGTTGTGTTTATTACAAAGATTGAAAACGGCGTGACATTGAACGAAGGCTACTGCCTGAAATGTGCCCGCAGCCTGGGGATCCCGCAGATTGACCAGGCGGTCAAACAGATGGGAATTTCCGAAGAAGACTTGGATCTGCTCAGCGATGAGATGAGCAGCATGTTTGGCCAGCGTGACGACAGTGAAGACCATGACGACGATGAAATCGACAGCCAGACCGCTACCTTCCCGCTGCTGAATCAGCTCTTGGGCGGCAGCGGCAACCTCCCGGCCCAGCAGCCTCGCCCGACGAAGAAGGAAGAACCGCAGGACGAGGGGAAGGGCAAAAAGAAAAACAAGAAACATAAATTCCTGGACAGCTACTGCATGGATTTAACCGGCCGTGCCCGGGAAGGAAAATTGGATAAGGTCATCGGCAGGGATGTGGAGACGGAGCGGGTGATTCAGATTCTGAACCGCCGGCAGAAGAACAATCCCTGCCTGATTGGCGAGCCCGGCGTGGGCAAAACCGCCATTGCCGAAGGCCTTGCCCAGCGAATTGCCGCTGGTGAAGTCCCCTACAAGCTGCGGGATAAAGAGGTGTTCCTGCTGGATCTGACAGCTCTGGTGGCCGGTACCCAGTTCCGGGGCCAGTTTGAAAGCCGCATGAAGAGCCTGATCGGGGAGATCAAGGAGTGCGGCAATATCATTCTGGTTATCGATGAAGTCCATAATCTGGTGGGTGCCGGCGATGCAGAAGGCTCCATGAACGCCGCCAACATCCTGAAGCCGGCTCTGTCCCGGGGAGAAATCCAGGTCATCGGCGCTACCACCTTTGCCGAGTACCGCAAATATATTGAAAAGGATGCCGCTTTGGAACGCCGTTTCCAGCCTGTAACCGTGGCCGAACCGACCATTGCCGAGGCTAGCCAGATCATGCAGGGAATTGCCAAGGCTTACTCCGATTTCCATGGCGTGGAAATTTCTCCGGAAATTGCCCACCAGTGCGTGGTGCTGTCTGAGCGGTACATCACAGACCGTTTCCTGCCGGATAAGGCCATCGACCTTTTGGACGAAGCCTGTTCCGATGTAAACCTGCAATGCAAGGAAATCTCCCGCCTGGCGGAGCTGAAAAAAGAGCGAGATGATTACGAACTGGAACTGCGGATGCTCAACGAGGATACCGAGAACCAGAACTACGAACGTCTTGCCATGCTCCGCAGCCGCTTGATGCAGCTGGCTGGCCAGATTGAAGAGCTGGAAGCCCTGCCCAAGCCGGCCGTTACCATGGAAAATCTGGCCCGGATCATTGAACTGTGGACGAAAATTCCTGCTTCCAAAATCAAGGCCCAGGAGTATCAGCAGATCAAGGGTCTGGCTTCCCGGCTGAAAGAGCACATTGTAGGCCAGGATGAAGCGGTGGAGGCGGTTGCCCGTGCTATCCGGCGCAATCGTGTGGGAATTTCTCCCAAGAAGCGCCCGGTGTCCTTCATCTTTGTCGGCCCCACCGGTGTGGGAAAAACCGAACTGGTGAAGCAGCTTGCAAATGATTTGTTTGACAACGTTGACAGCCTGATCCGGCTGGATATGTCGGAATACATGGAAAAGCACACCGTTTCCAAACTCATTGGCTCCCCACCGGGCTATGTGGGCTATGACGAGGCCGGACAGCTGACGGAGAAAATCCGCCGCCGTCCCTACAGCGTGGTGCTCTTTGATGAGATTGAGAAGGCCCACCCCGATGTGCTGAATGTGCTGCTGCAGGTACTGGACGATGGCAGAATTACCGATGCCCAGGGTCGAGTGGTGAACTTCGAGAATACCATCATTGTCATGACCTCCAATGCCGGCTCCGAAGGCAGAGTGGGCGGTCTGGGCTTCGGCCGTACCGACAGTGATGTGGTGAAGGAAAAGACCATGAAGGCTCTGCGGGAATTCCTGCGGCCGGAATTCTTGAACCGTGTGGATGAAATTATCACCTTCAACCATCTGAGCGAAGAGAACTTCCTGGGCATTGCGGATATTATGCTGGCAGAGCTGAAAGAAAGCTTGGCAGCTCGCGGCCTGAGCCTGACCTGGGAGGAAGATGTGCGCCAGATGCTGGTGAAGAAGGCGTACTCCCAGACCTACGGTGCCCGGAACCTGCGCCGTACTATCCAGCGGGAACTGGAAGATCCCATTTCCGAAGCCATCATCGACAGCTTTGAGCATCCCATTTCCGCAATCCATGTTCGCACAGAACAGGATTCGGCGGTGCTGGATATAACCTGAGAAAATGGCCCTTGCGGATTTCGCCGCAAGGGCCTTCTATTTTTTATCACCCTTCTTGAAAACAACATCCCGGTGCAGTATAATGCCCTCAGGAACAATAGCGTTCGTCAACACCCGTTGGCATCGGCAGCGAGTCGCTGCCGGTTCGCAGAAAACTGCCTCATTCGCAATGCTCAGCCCAAGTGCTTGCGGTATTTCCGCACACCCTGTGTGCTTTCAGATACCGCCGCACACTTTGGCATACATTATGGTATTGTTCCTTACGGTTCAAGGGAGGAAAGTCAAATGATTGTATACAGGGAGCTTTCCTCCCTTGAGCGTGATTTGGGAATCCCCGCCAAAACCCTCTATGCTGTCAGCAATTCCTTGGGACGGCACTATCGGATGGTTTCCATTCCGAAGAAAACCGGAGGGGTGCGAAACCTGATGGTGCCTGATGCTGTGCTGAAAACTATTCAGCGCAGCATTTCGGATGTTCTTTTGGCCCATATGCCCGTTTCTCCATACGCCACCGCTTACCGATTCGGCAGCTCCACACTGCGCAATGCGGCAGTACATGTGGGAAAACCTGTGGTGCTGAAACTGGATATTTACCACTTTTTCGACAGCATCCCCTATAGCCTGGTAAGGGAGAAGGCATTCCCCGCCCATATTTACGCAGAGAGAATTCGGACTCTGTTGACCATGCTCTGTTATCATAAGGATGTCCTGCCCCAGGGAGTGCCCAGATCTCCGACCATTGTCAATATTATTCTTTGTGATCTGGATACGAAGATTGGGCGGTGGTGTGCGCAACGGGGGATTTCCTACACTCGTTACTGCGATGATTTGACCTTTTCCGGGGATTTCGAACCGAAGGACGTTATCGAATTTGTTACGGCTCAGCTGGAATCTCTGGGACTGCTGCTCAATACCAATAAAACCCAAGTTCAGCGGCAAGGTCAGCAGCAGTTGATTACCGGCGTCATTGTCAATCAGAAGCCAGGCATCCCCGCCGCTTACCGCCGGAGACTGCGACAGGAAATGTACTATTGTCAGAAATTTGGTGTTGATGAACATCTGAAAACCCTTGACCAGGGAATTTCGGAAGAAGCATACCTGCGCCAATTGTTGGGAAAAGTCAATTATGTATTGCACATTTTGCCGGATTGCCAAGAATTCCAGCAATACAGAACCTGGATTCTGAAACAACTGCGAAATGCTTCCCAAACAGAATAAAAGGAGAGCCTGCGCCAGAATCGGCGCAGGCTCTGTTTCTGTAATGGTTTATTCGGTAGTACCCTCGGTGATGGGCATCATCAGCTTCTTGTTCTGGCCTTCGTCGAATTTCAGAACACTGGAGGGATAGCCATCCAGTTCGATAATCTCACCCCAGTAAGTTTTTTCTACCGGACAAGTTCCGGTTTCCACTTTTAGCTCCGGCAGCAGGGGAAGAATCTCCCAGATGCAGGTGGTGATTTCATCGTTGGTCATATTGGTGGTGATCATGGGCAGGGCAGCATTGGCCAGTTCCTGCAGCTTGGTAAAGCCCAATCCCTTTACTTGGTTCAGAATTGCCTGAATCATATTTCTCTGCCGGGAGGTACGCTTGATATCGCTGTCACTGTCGCCAGCAGCCTTACGCATACGGGCATAAGCCAGCGCTGTGTCACCATCCATCCAGCAGGAGCCGGCATGGATATCTTCCTGCCAGACCTTGTCATCGTTGCGCAGGTATTCTGCTTCTGCCTCGGTCAGATCAATGGTAACACCGCCGATCAGGTTGACCAGGTCAATGACGGCCCGGAAATCCACTTCGATATCATAGTCTACATTGATGCCGAAGTTAATGTACAGGCAGCGGTTAACGGTATCCATGGCCAATGCGGTGCCGCCGGCCTTCCAGCCCAGATGATAGGCCAGATTGATTCTCTGGCGGCCGTAGTTGCTGTTTAGATCCTTGGGGTTCGGAAGCATGGCAAATGTATCCCGCAGGAAGGATGTCAGGGTCAGAGTTTTGGTGTTTTTGTTGACTGTGGCCAGAATCATGGTGTCCGCAATCCGGGATTCCTCCCCCTCACGGGAAGCCTGGCCTACAAGCAGAATGTTGATGATATCCAGTCCGGACTCTTTATACGGAAGGGTAGTGGGAACGGTGGTGGGTTCTGTCGTGGCTTCTGTAGTAACCGACGTTGTTGCCGTCTCAGATGCCTGGGTAGGTGCTGTGGTGGGAACGGTGGCGGGAGTTGCCTGAAGGGAAGTGTTGTTGTTCAGGAACAGGAACCCAATCAAGCCGGCCACCACAACCAGCAGCACCACGGCAACCACAATCAATGTAATCAGAATGCCATTTCCGGAACCGTGGCTACCGTGACCGCCGCGGCTGGAATAGCGTCCGCCTTTACTCATGATAATACCTCCATAAAATGCTCATTTCATCTTATTCTACCATTTTTTTATAAAAACTCAAGTACTTTTCTGGTTCGGAAGAAAAAAACAGCCGTCAGCATTCGCTGCCGGCTTGAAAAGTTAGAAGTCATTGTGTTGCCTGGGTTGTATTTTCTGTGGTTACAGGTGCTGTGGTTGCTGGAACTGTGGTTTCGACCTCACCGGTAGGCTTGTCCGGATTAAAGTCCATAATGGACTGCAGTTCATCGTCAGAGATATCCTTATCCTCATACTCAGCACGTTTGATCTGATCCAGCCAAGATCCCAGCGCAAAGGTAGTCAGCTCTTTGCGGAAGACATACAATCCGCCGACAACCAGCACCAGTACCAACAAAATACTGACCAAGACCTTCAAACCACGGCCCTTCTTTTCTTTCGGCCTTAAATAACGCCCACCTTTGCCCATGCTGCACCTCCTGGCTGAATGTTATAGATTGGTCCACAAATAGTATAACACAAAATTCAGAATTCTTCAAGAAGTTTTCTTTTTTGAATAAAAAACAGACAGCCGGATGGCTGCCTGTTTGGTGATTACTTCTCTACGATTTCCAGCAGTTCCATGGGGCAGGCCTTGACGCAGATGCCGCAGGCGATACACTTGGAAGCAGGATTCTCGGGTTTGAGAACCATGACATGCATGGGACAGGCTTCCACGCACTTGCCGCAGCTGACGCACTTCTTCTTGTTGATCATGTACACGCCGGTCTTGGGGTTCTGGGTGATGGCCTCGTGCTCACAAGATCTCATGCACTTGCCGCACTGGATGCAGGTCTGGGGCTTGGCACCGGTACCCTTGGCAACGATCTTGATGCAGGACAGATCCTCATCAAATTCCTTATAGAAAGCCTCGGAGCAGGCGCTGACGCACTGCAGACATGCCATGCACTCTACATTTTTCTTAACAGCGAGCTTCTTCATAACAGAGAACTCTCCTTTATTTTTAATTCTATTTTATTATACATGCTGGCGAAGGAAAAAGCAATGCCAAATTCAAAAAGGGTCGAATTTTCCAAGTGTCGTTTTGTGTCGGTATTTTGGTGAGAATTTCCAGAGCCTTTCCGGTCTAAACCCTGAATTCCTGGAAATAATAGCTTTGACACAAGTACAATGGAGGTTACCAAAATGAAAAAGTACAGCATATTTGTGTTGGCACTTGTCCTTACCGCGGCGCTGCTGGTTGGGTGTGGATGTACCAATCAGAATATGGGCAATACGTCGGAACCCACAGTTCTGCCCACCAATGAGGAAGTCTGGACCACCGACGGCACCACAGAGATGACAACCATCCCCACCACCACGGAAACCATGCCCAAGGATACCACCGAGGCAACCATTGACCATGGAAACGGTCCGCTGGATGATACCAC
>USHP01000026.1 GCA_900554625.1 uncultured Eubacteriales bacterium
CACCTCTCTATTCGTCGGCAGCGTCAGAATGTGTATAAGAGACAGGTTTGAAACCATGGAAGCGGGAGTAAAGCTGCAAGGCGCATCCACAGAGAGTTCCGCATAGCTGAGAGCGGAGCGAAAAGCGGGGCAGCAAATGGGCCGCTGAGGGCAGAGAGAACGGGAATTGTCCTTAGTATCTTCTGACGCATTGCCAGCGTTAACGGGCAGCCGATGTGTTGGCATCGGGCAGAGCGGTCGGAATCTTCCGGCAAACAAGGTGGTACCGCAGAAATTGTTTTTTCTGTCCTTGTTCCCCATAGGGGGAGCAAGGGCATTTTTATTTTCTCAGGGAGGAAGCGCATATGATGAAGAAATTACCGGGGAAGCGATGGTGAAACTCCTTCCCATTTTCAAAACGCCCCAAAATCAATTCAAATTAACGCTGTAAAGGAGCTTTTACTATGAAAAAGGTTATTTCTGTTCTGCTTTCCCTGGTTATGATGACCTGTGTATTTACCGGCTGCGCCGCCTCCGGCGATTCTTCTGACGGCTTTACCGTAGCAGTTGTCCAGCAGATGGACCACTCTTCCCTGGATGAAATCCGAACCGCCATTGTAGACCAGCTCAATGCTCTGGCAGAAGAAAAGGGCATCTCCATTACCGTGGAAGAGTACAACGGCCAGAACGATGCCACCACCCTGAACCAGATCGGTGCGGAAGTGGTTGGCGATCAGGTTGATCTGATTATCCCCATTGCTACCCTGGCCGCCCAGTGTATGGTCACTGCTGCCGACGGCAGCAATATTCCCGTTGTCTACGCCGCCATTTCTGACCCCGAATCCGTGGGTCTGACCAGAATGGATACCGTCACCGGCACCTCTGATGCGCTGAATACCGCCTTTATCCTGGACATGATGCTGGCCGCTCAGCCGGATGTAAAGACCGTGGGTCTGCTCTATTCCAACTCCGAAGCCAACTCCGCCACCCCCATCGCCCAGGCCAAGGCCTATCTGGAGGGAAAGGGCATTGCCTACCTGGAAAAGACCGGCAACACCACCGATGAAATCGTCTCCGCCGCCTCCTCTCTGGTAGGCCGGGTGGAAGCTGTCTTTACTCCCACCGACAACGTGGTTATGGGTGCGGAAGGTGCGGTTGCAGAAATCCTGAATGAGGCCGGAATCGCTCACTACACCGGCGCCGACTCCTTTGTTCTCTCCGGCGCCTTCGCCACCTGCGGCGTCAACTACACGGAGCTTGGCACCAAGACCGCCGACATTGCCGTTGATATTCTCCAGGGCGGAGAAATCCCCGAATTCCATGTAATGGACGGCGGCATCATCACCGTCAACACCGAAACCGCCGAAGTGCTGGGGCTGGACTACAGCAGCTTCTCCGCCATGGCAAACACCGTCAAAGAAGTGGTTACCGCCGAATAATATTTTTCCGGGAGGGTCCCCACTCCCGGAACCATGCGTAACTTGATATAAGGAGACCTGATCCATGATATCCACCGCCGTTATTCTCAGCGCCCTGGAATTGGGCTGCATTTACGCCCTAGTGGCGCTGGCACTGTTTCTTAGCTTCCGGGTGCTGAACATTGCGGATATGACCACCGATGGCGCCTTCACCTTAGGCTGCGCCGTATCCGCTACCCTGGCCGTTGCCGGGCATCCCCTGCTTGCCCTGCCTGCCGCCATGCTGGCAGGCGCCTGCGCCGGCAGCATCACCGCCTTGCTGCAAACCAAGCTGAAAATCCCTTCCATTCTGGCAGGCATCATCACCAACACCGGACTCTACACCATAAATCTGGCGGTGATGGGTTTTTCCTCCAACGTCAACATGATGAAGAGCAAAACTCTGTTTTCCCTGGTGCAGCCCTCACTGGGAAGCCTGTATAAGCTGCTTCCTGCGGCGCTGATTACCCTGGTGGTCGGGGTGCTGCTGGTGGTATTCTTAAAAACCCGGTTGGGTCTGAGCATCCGGGCCACGGGAGACAATCCGGACATGGTCCGGGCCTCCTCCATCAACACCGGATTCACCATCACCATCGGCCTGTGCATGAGTAACGCCATGACCGCCCTGTCCGGTGCGGTGCTGGCCCAGTACCAAAAGACCGCGGACATCAACCTGGGCACCGGCATGGTCATCATCGGTCTGGCTTCTCTGATTATCGGCGAGACCCTGCTTCCCAAAGGAAAACTCTGGATGAAGGCTTTGGGGGCAGTGGCCGGTTCCATCGTCTATCGGTTCATCATCGCCATTGCGTTGCGGATGGATCTGCCCAGTGAATGCCTGAAGCTGATCTCCGCCACCATCGTGGCCCTTGCCATCGGCCTGCCCGCCATCCGGGGCGCCATGAAGCCCGCCACCAAGGGAGGAAAAAGCAAATGCTGAAACTTTCCAATATTTCCAAAACCTTCAATCCCGGCACGGTGAATGAAAAGAAAGCCCTGACCGATGTGAACCTTTCCCTGGAAAGCGGGGACTTTGTCACGGTTCTCGGCTCCAACGGTGCGGGAAAATCCACTCTGTTCAATGCCATCGCCGGTTCTTTCCCGGTGGATGAAGGCACCATCCGCTTAGATGGGGTGAACATCACCAACCAGCCGGACTACAAGCGCAGCAAGTACATCGGCAGACTTTTCCAGGACCCCCTGAAAGGCACCGCCCCTCACATGACCATTGAGGAAAATCTGGCTCTGGCCTACATGAGGGCGTCGGCTGGTCATTCTCCCTTCTCCATGATCTCCGCCAAGGAGCGGCGGGAGTTCCGGGATCGGCTTTCCCAGCTGGAACTGGGACTGGAAGACCGGATGCAGAGCCAGGTGGGTCTGCTCTCCGGCGGTCAGCGTCAGGCGCTGACACTGCTGATGGCCACCCTGGTGACCCCCAAGCTGCTGCTTCTGGACGAACACACCGCCGCCCTGGACCCGGCCACCGCCCAGAAGGTACTGAATCTGACCCAGAAAATTGTGGCAGAGAACCATATTACCTGCCTGATGATTACCCACAACATTCCCTCCGCCCTGCAGCTGGGCAACCGCACCATTATGATGAAGGACGGCACCATCGTCCGGGAAATCGCCGGACAGGAGCGAGCGAACATGACCACAGAGAATCTTCTGAAGCTGTTTCACAGCCAAGGCATGGAAAACGACCGGATTCTCTTCAGCGCAGATTTGCCCCAAACATAAGCAAAAGCCCGGGTTATCCCGGGCTTTTCAGCGAGTCAAAACAGCCACGCAGAGTTTGCCTCCCACAGCGGTAAAAAAGTTTATTTCATATTCCGCCAGGGCGTGTACCTGGCGGAATATACCACACAGGCTGCAAGTGTGGAAATTTCCCCATCGGGGGAATTTCTGCGCGCAGCAGGCTGCCAAAGTTTGTCAGGAAAGCCCGCAAGGGGTTTCCCGACAGTCTGAAAGCCCGGGTTACCCCGGGCTTTTTTCCGTTTCTGGGACGGGGATTTTGGTGCCATTTTGCAGCAGGACATAATCCACCTCATCCAGATCAATGGGACTGGGCAAATGCCAGCTGGATTCTCCCGTTGCGATGCTTCCCTGGATCATGGGAACCTGGGTACCGTCCCGCAATACCACCACCGCATACATCAGGCAGAAAAATCCTCTTTCATCGTTTCTGCCTTTGTAGGTGGCATAGGCTCCCATGGTGTGCAGCCGCAGGGAGGTAAGGCGCACAGAGATGCCATCCTGGGATACGGTAATGGGCTCATCCACCATCTCCAGCATATCGGCGTTGATTTTGTCAAACACAATTTCAAAGTCAAACACCTCATCCGTAATCTGCTCATCCGGCTTGCGGTCATCCCAATAATATTTACTCAGGCCATGAACGTGGAGCTGATAGGAAACCCCCGCTTCAAACAGTTCCGCTTCTGCGGTACCAGCGCTTCCCAATGTCAGCATGATCTGGAATGAATTGTCATTGGGGTCACCATCTTCCAACTTTTCCCATGTAGCGTTCCAACAAACCTCCTGCTGGGTCTCCAAGACCAGAAACAGCGGATCAAAACTTCCGTCTTCCTGCCGATACACACTCCCCGCATATTGGTCAGCATCCAGCTTTTCCCAGAAGGGCGCATCCAGCCGCAGTTTGATATAGGCATGGTAAGGATCGGCGATGGCGGATTCCACCGTCAGGGTATAGCCGTCCTTTTTTACGCTTTGCCCGATGATTTTTGTGTTTTCCTCCACATAGGCCGCCTGTCCTTCCGAGAGTCCCTCTTCCTGCCGCTGGGCAAAAAAGGATTGAAACCACTCCGGTTCCGACATCACCACGTAAGCGCATCCCACAAAAATCAGCACCAAGGCAATCAGCGCCGCCACCAGCACCGGACGGTGGAAAATCCGTTGGTGCGGGGATGCTCCGTTTTCCGCTTCTGCCAGAAATTCCGGCTCCACCTCTGTCAGTCCAAGAAGCAAATCTCTGCCTGTCATAGAAAAATCCCCTCCTGTTCCAGATAGGCTGCCAGCTGCTGCCGGATGCGCCTGAGCCGCATTTTTACCTTGCTCTGGCCCATGCCATACCGCCGGGCAATCTCCTCGATGGTATCGCAGTACCAATACCGCCGCAGAAACAGCCTCCGGTTTTCCGAGGGCAGCCCCCGCAGGAAATCATTGACCGCCCGGGCAATTTCCCGACTTTCCAGCTGCGCTTCCCGGGCTTTGTCGGGAATGCACTGCTCCATTTCCTGGCTCAGAGTCACCACCTCTGCCCGGCGCTTGGCTGCCTGCTGCCAATCCAGCTTGCCAAAGGCAAAATTCCGGCAGATTTTCGACAGATAGGCCAGGAAAAAGTTCGGTTTCTTCGGCGGAATGGTTTGCCAGGCAGCCAGATAGGTATCGTTGACACTTTCCTCGGCATCCTCCCGATTGCGGACAATATTCTGGGCCAAAGCCTGCAATTTTCCGCCGTAGCAGACCTGGGTCTGGCGAAGCGCCTCCTCATCCCGGGCAAAATACAGCTGCAAAATTTTCTCATCCTCCATGGACAGTCCTCCTGTCTTGTGTTCTGTCACCCTATATGAGGGAATTTTCTCCGGCAGGGTCACAGCTTTCCGGGAAAAATTTCTCACCAAAACCCAAGGTCCCTTTTTGTACCAGTTGTAGAAAAACGGCGGCGCCCGTATTTTCCCATTGACCTTTTGCGCATGTGGTTCTATAATAAATATGTGCTTAGAAATAAAGAAAAGTTTAGGAGGCGATTCCCATGACCCAGCGGGAGCGGCAGGTTTTACAGCTGATCGAAGCCAATCCCATGATCTCCCAGCAGCAGATTGCGGACCAGTTGGGCATCACCCGTTCTTCCGTGGCGGTGCACATCTCCAATCTGATGAAAAAGGGCTGCATCGCCGGAAAGGGCTACGTTCTGCGCAGCGGCACCTACGCCGTGGTGGTTGGCGGCGTGAATGTGGACATCGGTGGACGCTCCTTTGCCCCGCTGGTGCCCGCCGATTCCAACCCCGGTACCGTATCCCTGAGCCTGGGGGGCGTGGGGCGGAACATCGCCCACAATATGAGCCTGATGGGACTGGATGTGCGGCTGCTGACCGCCTACGGCGATGACATTCACGGGCAGCAGGTGGCTGCCGCCTGCTCCGAGCAGGGCATCGACTTAAGCCACGCCCTGCGTCTGGCCGGAGGGAAAACCTCCACCTATCTGTACCTGGCGGCTCCGGATGGGGAAATGGCCCTGGCGGTTTCCGACATGGCCATCTGCGACAAAATCACCCCTGCTTACCTGGCAGCCAATTTAACCGTGCTGCAAAATGCCCAGGTTGTGGTGGCTGATGCCAACATCCCCGCCGAATCTCTTCAGTATCTGGCAGAGAATATCAACGCCCCGCTGTTTGTTGACCCGGTTTCCACCGCCAAGGCAGAAAAACTGCGGCCCATTCTCTCCAAAATCCACACTCTGAAACCCAATCGGCTGGAAGCGGAGCTTCTGTCCGGCATCCCCATTCACACCCGGGAGGATGTGGAAACAGCAGCGGACAAGCTGCTGTCTCTCGGAGTGCATCGGGTGTTCCTGTCCCTGGGAGCGGAAGGGGTGTACGCCGCCAGGGATGCCCAGCGGCTGTGGCTTCCTACCCTGCCGGGGAAAATGGTCAGCACCACCGGCTGCGGGGATGCCTTTATGGCTGCCCTGGTCTGGGCCTACTTAGAAGGCAGCAACCTGGAAGCCACCGCCCAGGCCGGTCTTGCCGCCGGGGCCATTGCCATGGAATCCGCCGAAACCATCAATCCCGCCATGTCCGCCCAGGCTCTGAAAACCCGGATGGAAGGCTGAACTTTCAAATCTGAAAAAGGAATGTGATTTGTATGAAACTGAACAAGTATCTGGACGTCAATCCCGAAGTCGCCGCCGCCATTGCCGAAGGCAAGCCCGTCGTTGCCCTGGAATCCACCATCATTTCCCACGGCATGCCCTACCCCCAGAATGTGGAAACCGCTCTGAACGTGGAACGGATTATCCGGGAAAACGGTGCCGTTCCCGCCACCATCGCCATCATCGGCGGTCGGCTGAAAGCCGGTCTGACTCCGGAGGAAATTGAATACTTCGGCAAGAAGGGTCAGGCCATTCACAAGGCTTCCCGCCGGGACCTGGCGCTACTGTGCGCCCGGGGTGAGGACGGCGCTACCACCGTCACCACCACTATGATGATCGCCCATATGGCAGGCATCTCCATTTTCGCCACCGGCGGCATCGGCGGCGTACACCGTGGCGCTGAAACCACTATGGACATCTCCGCCGACCTGGAAGAACTGAGCCAGACTCCGGTGATGGTCATCTGCGCCGGTGCCAAATCCATTCTGGATCTGGGCCTGACTCTGGAATACCTGGAAACCAAGGGTGTGCCGGTGATCGGTTACGGCACCGATGAGCTGCCCGCCTTCTACACCCGTCAGTCCGGCTTCGGCGTAGACTACCGGGTAGATACCCCTGCTGAACTGGCAGCCGCTTTCAAGGCCAGCAAGGATCTGGAGCTGGGCGGCGGCATGCTGGTCACCAACCCCATCCCCGAGGAGTACGCCATGCCTCTGGATACCATCAACGCTGCCATCGACCAGGCCATCCGGGAATGCAATGAAAATGGCATCCATGGTAAGGAAACCACCCCCTTCCTGCTGGCACGGGTGGCAGAAATCACCGGCGGTGACTCTCTGGCCTCCAATATCCGGCTGGTGTACAACAACGCCAAGCTGGCTGCCCAGACCGCAGTTGCTTTCTGCAAGCTGTAATTGTTGTAAAAATGCGCCGCAGTGGAGAAAATCCACTGCGGCGCTTTCGTTTTATTTCATGTTTCGCTGGTTCAGAGCATCCCGAATGGCGCCGATAGAGTACAGAGAGCCAAAGCACAGCACCACGCCGTCTTTGCCTGCCAGCTCCATGGCCTTCTCCACACCGGCATCAATGCTGTCGCAGCCAATGGCATCGGCTCCCGCCTGCTGCAAATACTGGGCCAGCAGCTCTGCCTCCAGCTTCCGGGGGTTGGGCGGGGTGATGCAGATGAATTTTTGTACCAGAGGCATAACAGGCTTATACATATCCGCATAGTCCTTATCCGCCAGCACGCCGGTCAGGGCAATCACCCGCTTATCTGCCAGGTAGTCCTGGATGTTTTTGACCAGTGCTTCGATGCACTGGGGGTTGTGTCCGCCGTCGATGATGAACAGGGGATCTTTGCCCACCACATCAAACCGGCCGGACCAGCGCACATCCCGGATACCGTCGTAAATGTTCTGCTCGGTAATCTTCCAGCCCTCTTCCATCATCGTATCCGCAATGGCCAGCACCACGGCGGCGTTGTGCAGCTGATGATCTCCCAGCAGCGGCAAGATCAGATCCTTTCTGTCACCGCAGTCAAACACCTGACCTTCCAGGGTGTGGCGCTTCAGCTTCAGGCCGGCGAAGTCTGCCTTTTTCAGGCTGACATGCTTCTGCCGGCAGACCTGCTCAAACACCGCCTCCACGGAAGGGGTGCTGCGGTAGACCACTGCGTGGCCGTTTTCCTTGAAAATTCCGGACTTGGTCAAGGCGATTTCTTCCACGGTGCTTCCCAGATATTCGGTGTGATCCAGACCGATATTGGTAATCACTGCCACCTCCGGGGTTTCAATCACGTTGGTGGAGTCCATGGCGCCGCCCATGCCCACTTCCAGCACCACAATGTCGCACTGCTTGCGGCGGAAGTATTCCAAGGCGATGCAGCTGACCAGCTCAAATTCTGTGGGAGACTCTTCCATAGACTGGGCCAGGGGTCTGACATATTCTGTCACCTCTGCCAGTTCTTCGTCGGAAATCTCCTGCCCGTCCACCTGCATCCGCTCATGGAAACGGTAGATATAGGGGGAGGTATACAGTCCCGTCCGGTATCCGGCCTTTCGCAGAATGGAGGCGGTCATGGCGGCGGTGCTGCCTTTTCCGTTGGTTCCGGCAATGTGTACGAATTTCAGTTTTTTCTCCGGATTGCCCATTTTTGCCAGCAGGGTCTGGGTCCGTCCCAAACCGGGGATGCTGCCTTTCCAGCAGACGGAATGGATATAGGCAATGGCTTCGGTTGCGTTCATGGAAGGGTCGTCCTTTCGAAAATCAGGTTATTTCTCTTTCTTCACCGGGGGCCAGATTCCCAGCCGCTGGAAGATTCCGGTGCGCATCAGCAGATACAAAATCGCCACATCCAGCACCAGGGTCACGGCAAACTGCACCGACCGGGTGGTGAGGAAGTAAATCAGGCTGGCCTGGAAGCTGCCCTTGCTGTTGTAAACATAGGAAAGGGCGGCACTCTGCCACAGGATGGAGCCCAGCACCACCGGAGGCAGGAAGGTCAAGGTCAAGCCGGGAATGGTAACCTTCTTCGCCAGGTAGTAGCGGAACACACCTCCGAAGATTCCATACAGAATGGGCGGCAGGCTGAACAGGGGGTTAAATCCGAACCCGGAGAACAAGGTGCCCACAAAGTCGGCGCAGAAGCCTACCAACGCTCCCGGCATGGGGCCAAAGAGGATACCGGCAAGCACAATGGGCACCGCCTCGATGGAAAACCGGGTGGTGGCATTGGGCATGGGAATGATCAGGCGGGCCAGCACCACACTCAGGGCTGCCAACAGGGCACAATAGGCCAGGTTGCGGGTGGACATGACGGGGATGGTTGTTTGTTTGTTCATAGGAAAACCTCCTTCATTTTTTCGAGCGAACCGGCTGAGGGTTCCCCAACACGAAAAAAGCCCCTTGCGACCTTTGGTCGTAAGGGGAGCAGCGGTCAAGGAACCCGTGGATAGAATGCGCGCAGCCCATTCGCTCCACCGAGTATCGTTGCTACATAAAGGAGGATCAGTCCATTATGACGCAGCGGGTGCGGATACCCCATCGCGGACAACGGTCCTTCGTCTGCCACACAACTCCCCATCTTGACAGCACTTCACGCAGGGTTTCCTACTCTGTTGGGAACTACTATACAGGATACCCGCAGAAAAGTAAAGCCCTATTTCCCCTTTTCTCCCAGAAAAACACGAATCTCTCCCATCCCCCTTTGGAAAAGCAGGAATAATTTTTCTCAATTTTGAAAAAAAGGATTGCCAAAATAAAATATCTATGCTATAATGCTCAGTGTGTCCGATCAAAGGGCGCCGCTCCACATTGGGATGTCGCCAAGCGGTAAGGCACCAGACTTTGACTCTGGCATTCGCTGGTTCGAATCCGGCCATCCCAGCCAAATATGATCCGCTAGCTCAGTCGGTAGAGCAACTGCCTTTTAAGCAGTGGGTCCGGAGTTCGAATCTCCGGCGGGTCACCAAAAATCCCGAATGCGAATGCGTTCGGGATTTTTACCTATTCCCTCTTCACTATTCACTTTTCACTAACTTCGCATTCGTGATTTTTGGAAAGTAATAGGTAATAAGGAATAGTGAATAAGTATGGTATGCCGCACAGCGGCATTGATTATCATGGTTGAGGTGATAAGCCATGGCAAGCCCGCTGTTGGACAAATCAAAATCCTTTGCTTTGGAGATCATCAAGGTCTGCAACGCTGTCAAAAGCAGCAAACGAGAATCCGTACTGACCAATCAGCTGATCCGTTCCGGCACCAGCATCGGTGCCAACATCCGGGAGGCTTTCTATGCCCACGGAAAAGCCGATTTCATCGCAAAACTCCAAATTGCTTTGAAGGAATGTTCCGAAAGCGAATACTGGCTGGAGTTGTTGATTGAGAGCGGCTTCTATGAGGATCGTTCCACGCTGGAGCGATGTATTGAACTGAAAAAGCTGTTGATCTCTTCGCTGAATACAGCAAAAAAGAATCTAAGTTGAGTACGTTGCCATCCTAGCCTGGTGCCAGATTTCCTCCAGGCTTTTGCCATGTAACTTCTAAAATCAGGAGGTTTCCTATGATTACACCAGAAAATATCCTGCATCTGGCCCAGCAAATGGTTTCCATTGCCAAGCAGGAGGGGCAGTTTATTAAGCAGCAGGAAGTCCACACCGTCACCGAAAAAGGCGGCGCTGCCAATGTGGTCACGGACATTGATGTCAAGTCCCAGCACCTGCTGATGCGCGCGTGTGAAGCGTGTCTGCCCGGCAGCAGCTTTTTGGCCGAGGAAGAAGGCCAGCAGCACATCGGTGACGGCTTTACCTGGGTCATCGACCCCATCGACGGCACCACCAATTATCTTTACGGTGCCCGGCACAGCTGCATTTCCGTGGCTTTGTACTACCAGAAGCAGGGCCTGATCGGCGTGGTATATAACCCCTATCGGGACGAGTGCTTCGTTGGCATCCAGGGTCAGGGCAGCTGGTGCAACGATAAGCCCATCCATGTCAGCAGCCACAGCTTCCCCGAAGCGCTGGTAATGGTGGGTACTGCTCCTTATGACAAGTCCCAGGCGGATACCATTTTTGACATTATCAAGGAACTGTTCCTGGAAACCCGGGACATCCGCAGAAGCGGCAGCGCTGCTCTGGACCTGTGCGATCTGGCCTGCGGTCGGGTGGATGCGTTCTATGAGCATATGCTCCAGCCCTGGGACTACGGCGCCGGGCGGATCATTTTGGAAAACGCCCATGGCAAAATCGAGCCCATGACCGTTTCTGCCTTCGATGACCTGAAGCCCACCGGCGTGATTTGCTCCAACGGCATCTGCCAGGACGATCTTCGCCGCGTAATTGAAAAGCACTTGGCATAACAATCGCCCCCGGTTTTCCGAAATGGAAACCGGGGGCGTTTTGCATTCCTATGTAGATTTACTCCTGGCTGCGGAAGGTGATGACGCCGGTTTCGGCATCCATCTCATCCACAATGGCCAGAGATTCCAGCTGGTAACCCAGATTCCGGATCACTCTGCCGCCAACCTGGAAGCCCTTTTCAATCACAATGCCCAGGCCCTCCACAGTAGCGCCGGCTGCTTCCGTAATGGAGATCAGGCCCTGCAGCGCACAGCCGTTGGCCAGGAAATCGTCAATAATCAGCACATGATCCTCAGCGCTGAGGAACTTCTTGGACACAATCACCTGATTACGGTTCTTATGGGTGAAGGACTCCACCTGGGCCACATAAACCTCGCCCTCAATGTTGATGGACTGGGACTTCTTGGCAAACACCATGGGCACCCCAAATTCCTTAGCCACAAAACAGGCAATGCCGATGCCGGATGCCTCAATGGTCAGCACCTTGGTTACATGCTTGTCCGCAAAGCGGCGCTTGAACTCCTTGCCGATCTGCTCCATCAGGGCAATGTCCATCTGGTGATTCAAGAAGCTATCAACCTTCAGCACATTTCCCGCTTTGACAATACCGTCGCGTACAATTCTCTCTTCTAAGAAATTCATGGGTGCACCTCCTAAAGAATGGAAACAATGATAGCATATTTTAGACTTCTGTCAAGTGCTTCTCCGGAAAAATACGAAAATCAGACCTGCTCCAGTTCCAGAATCCGCTCCACCTGGGTGGGGCCTTCCAGCAGCAGAGAGGAAACCTCCCCGTCCTTGCCGGACACGGTAACTTTCAGGGTTCCGCCTTGGTTGTGGGCGGTAAGCACACCGCCGGGGAGCTTGCCCTGTTTCCACAGCACACAGGCGGTGGAGCCGCAGCCGGTGCCGCAGGCCAGGGTGAAATCTTCCACACCCCGCTCAAAGGTCAGAATCCGTACTTCCCCTTCCGAGAGCATCTGGTAGAAATTCACATTCGCCCCTTTGGGGAAGGCCGGGTGATGCCGCAGCGCCTCCATCCGAGGACGCAATGCTTCCCGATTCCCCCAGAGGTCTCCTCGGTAAGGTGCAACTGCGTGGGGAACTCCGGGATTGCCCAATTCTACATAGGCCGCTTCTTCCGTCCGGCTTAAGTCCAGGATGCTGGGATTGTTCAGCTGCACCCGGTATTGGTTCTCGTCCAGCCGCCAGCCGGGCACCAGTCCCGCATCGGTCTGCACCACCATATGCTCCCCGGCAATGCCCCGATCATAGGCAAACCGGCAGATGCATCGGGCGCCGTTGCCGCACATTTCTCCCCGGGTTCCATCGGAATTGTAAAAATGTAGCCTGAAATCTGCGCAATCAGAGTCATCCACCGCCATAAATCCGTCAGCACCAGTGATGCGGCAGTACTCCACCGCCAGGCGGGAAAAATCCAGCTGCTTTCCCCGGGCGTCCAGCACCATGAAATCATTTCCGGCGCCGTTCATATAATACACCTGCATTGTGTTCCTCCTCAAAAGGTTATCCGAGGATGTTTTCCATGTTGTACAGGCCCTTGGCTTTGCCCACCATGAACCGGGCGGCATCCACTGCGCCGTCAGCCAGCATGGCCCGGGTCACGGCTTCATGCTTCAGCGTCAGACATTGGGTACCGGTGTGGATATGCACTTCGTGAATGCCCACCACATTTCCCATCCGTAGGGAAGAAATACCCACTTCTTCCTTGGTGCGCTTGCCTTCGCCGGCACGGCCGCAGTTGGCCACGGCCTGGGGCCGGGCTTC
>USHP01000027.1 GCA_900554625.1 uncultured Eubacteriales bacterium
ATTCTGTCCTCGGCAGCCTTCGGCACTTCCGGAGCTGTGAACTCCATGGCATATCCTTTGGGCGCCAAAGCAAAAACCAGAAAAAGCAGCAATATCAGTTTTTTCATACTTGTCCCAATATCTCCTGTATCAGCGTTAAAAAGCCTCGGAAAAGCGGTATGGATAGGTAGAGAATGACCACGGTTCCCAGGGTCTGAATGGTTTTTCCCAGTGAGCTGTTACCAGAATCTGTGCAGATCATCCCTGCGATCTCCACCACCAGACCGATTCCCACAGCCTTCATCAGAATTTCCATCATCCCGCCCTGTACGTTTGCCATAGATTCCAATTCCCACAGCAAATCCAGAACCGGCTCTAAATATGTTATTGCGGTGACGGTAACCATACAGCATACCGCCATGGTCAGCAATACAGAAATATCTTTTTCCCGTTTCCCCAGAGAGAGAACCAACACCACTGTCAACAACGCAGCAGCAGAAGCTTTCCAAAATTCATCCATTAGAATTCAAACAACGTTTTTACCAAGTCAAAAAGATCCGCAATCTTTTGGGCTACAATCATCAGCACCACAACCAATCCCGCAAGACTGGTCATGGTTGCCTGCTCTTCCCTTCCGGAACGAGACAAAACCTGATTGAGAATTGAAACAATAATGCCAATCGCGGCAATTTTGAAAATCAGATCAATATCCATAGTCATGCAAACAATATGGCCAGAGCTGCTCCGGCACAAAGTCCCAGTGTTCGATAACTGCGAAGACGCATATCCCGGTTTTGTTCCAGTGCCTTTTGCTCCTGAATGCAGGATGCCTGCACTGCCTGCAGTCCCTGTATCTGCCCTGCAAGGTCAAAACGGCCCAGGGTTCTGCCGAGTTGGAGCATGAGCCGCCGAAATCTTTTGGAAAAATCCTGATAGTCCTCGATCGCTGCACGCATGCAGCTGGACACGTCCGGCGCAATCTGACTTTCCAATTCCCCAGCCAGCTTATTCAGCACTTCCCGGACGCAGCCACTGGTTTCCAACCCTGCCTGGCGGCACAGGTCCGGCAATGGCGTCAACTGATATTGCAGTTCACATTCCATATATTGCAGCGCCCGGAGCAGCTGACGCAGGCGTTGTTCTTCTCTCCGGTATCCGGATGCAATCGCAAACCCAAACCCACCACAGCTGACCAATACCAGTACTGCTCCAATCCATTTGTATGTCATAGCGTCATCCTTTCCATATGATAGGATTTATCCTTGTGCAAAACAATCAAGGTATCAAAGATTTTTTGATGAACCAGTTCCCGATAGACACCTCTTTGGCAATAGTCGCGGGAAGATCCAGCATGTGCGGTGGCCAGAAGCCTGACTCCACAGTTTGCCGCCTGGATCAACGCTTGGCTATCCGCAGCCGCAGTGATTTCATCCACAGCGATACAGGTTGGCCCCATGGTACGAAGCATCATTTCAATTCCTGCAGGCTTTGGGCAGCCCGTTAAAATATCCACTCGTCTGCCGCGCACAAAGCCCTGGGGGAACAATTCTCCACGCTCGTCCACCACACTGACCGCATCCTCCTGGGCAATCTGCCGGATAAGGCAGCGAAGCAGCGTGGTCTTCCCCCATCCCGGTGCGCCCAAAATCAAAACGGAGCCATCAGGTCGTTGTACACATTTCAGCAAATCTGGGAAATCTCTCGCCACACGAATGCACAGATAGGAAATATGGCGCATTCCCGTAATATTTCCGTCCTTACAAACCGCCTCACCACAAATCCCAATCCGATGTCCGCCAGGAGCCGTCAGAAATCCTTGTGCCGCCGTCGATGCGGCCCAGGGAGAATACCGGCTGGCAGTATTGACCACGAAATTCAGCTCATCCTGGGTAACATTTCCTGACAGCCAACTTATCTTTCCCGCCAAGACCAGCTCTGGTGGTGCGTTGATTCGCAGCCGCAGTTCCTGAAGGCTTTCCCTCCCCTGCTTGTCCACATCAGCTCGCAGCCGCAGCGGTAAGATTGCCAGCAGTTCTTTCCATGCACACATCATTTGCATCACTCCTGGGAAAGACTATGTGCCCGGATGCCAAAAAAGCACCGGGCACAGAAAAAACCGGCCGCAAATTGCGACCGGTTTTCCGTTAGCGTTTATTCTTTTTGTAAAGGATATTCAATCCTTTGAGCAGCAAGTTCTTTTCCAAAATGATATCGTGCTTGCACAGCGGCGTGATGAACTGAGCCAGTCCGCCAGTTGCGATGATAGTAGACGTATGTCCAAGTTCTTCTTCAATCCGGTCTACCAATCCATCCAGCATAGCGGCTGTGCCGTACATCATGCCGCTGCGCATGCAGTCCACTGTATTTTTTCCAATCACCTGCTTGGGTTTGTCCAGGCTGATGCCTGGCAACTGCGATGTCCGACTGGTCAGTGCATCCAGCGACACCCGGACACCGGGAAAAATGATGCCTCCCAGATAGACATTGTCCGGCTCTACGACCTCAATAGTCGTGGCCGTTCCCAAGTCCATGAGAATCAGCGGTGCTGTATATTCTGCCAAAGCTGCTACTGCAATCACAATCCGGTCGCTGCCTACCTGGGACGGTACATCCATATGAATATTCAATCCGGTTTTTAACCCGGGGCCAACAACCATAGGCTGCTTACCAAGAATCTTGATGACACCCGTACGGACGGAGTTGAAAACCGGGGGTACTACAGACGAAATGATACAATCATCAATATCTGTAAGCTGTACACCATAGGCTTCCATCATATTTTTGATTTCCACGCCGTACTGATCGGAGGTACGCAGCCTATCGGTTGCAATACGGGCCTTGAATAGTATTTTATCATCTTTGATGCAGCCAATCACCAAGTTGGTGTTGCCAATATCGATTGCCAGAAGCATAATCAGGTCTCCTTACCGTTTTTTCGCCTGCGCCATCAAATGCAGAAGGGATTTGCCAATGACGGTTACCAAAACCGCAGCGGCAATGGCTTCCGGAATGCCGGATGCTGTAACAGTCCCCATTACCAAGCCAAACACCGCCGTAATGGCCACATTTTTCGCCTGGGCATATTGCTGTGCCAGCAGAATATAAATGCTGCCCATAACCAGACAGGTATGGCATACAGTTGCCACTGCAGCAGTAACCGGAAGCGCGGCATAATCCTGTTTCAGCACCGCCTTAAACAGCTTCCAAAGCCATCCAGCGATGGCACCAAACAAAATACGACACCCCAGCGCAATCCAAATGCTTTTCATAGCCCCCAATAAACCTTCCGTGCTCATAAAGGGGGAAAATGCAAAGGCAAGCAGTCCCGGAGATGTGGTATTGGCCCAAATAGAGCAGAGGCCAAACAGTCCGCCAAGAATCGCTCCGGCTCCCGGCCCAAGTAGGACCGCTCCCAAAATCACCGGGATGTGCATTGTCGTCGCTTTGATCACAGGAAGCGGGATAAAGCCGATTCCCGTCATGCCCATGACCAGCAGCACGCCACACAGCATGGCAAGCACAGCCATGGAGCGGGTGTCCAGGGTTGTTTTTTTCATAATTCAATTACCTCCTGCTGCCGTTCCTCAAAACAAGGATACAGCGCAAATTTCGGAGCCGCAGCTCCAGGGACATTATAGCAACGGTAACTGGAAATTACAAGCAGAAATCCAGGCTTTACAGCACCTGGGTTATTGACTATAATAACAAAAAAACGGTTCAGGAGGCATACCTATGCTGAAAGGAAAAACCATTCTTCTGGGGGTCACCGGCGGAATTGCTGCCTACAAAGCAGCTGCCTTGGCTTCCGCACTGGTCAAGCAGCACGCCGCAGTGGAAGTGATTATGACCCAACACACTACGGAATTTATTACGCCGCTAACTTTTGAGCATCTTACTGGGCGGCGCACCATGGTAAATACGTTTGACCGAAATTTTACCCATCAGGTAGAGCACATCTCACTGGCAGAGCGTACCGATTTGGTTATCATTGCCCCCGCTACTGCCAACGTCTGCGCCAAACTCGCCCACGGACTGGCAGATGACATGCTGACCACAACGGTGCTTGCCTGCCGTTGCCCAAAGCTGATTGCCCCGGCAATGAACACCAACATGTATGAAAATCCTGTTACCCAGGATAACTTGAAGATTCTGCAGCACTATGGCTGGGAAGTCATTGAGCCGGCCAGCGGTCGTCTGGCCTGCGGCGCGGTTGGCAAGGGAAAACTGCCGGAACCAGAAATTTTGCTGGAGCATATTTTACGCCATGCGGCAATGCCTCACGATCTTGCTACAAAGCGCGTTCTGGTAACAGCAGGCCCTACACAGGAAGCTTTGGATCCGGTACGGTATCTGACCAACCACTCTACGGGAAAAATGGGCTGCGCCATTGCCAAAATGGCTATGCTTCGGGGTGCTGAGGTGACACTGATTTGCGGCCCCATGACAGTTCAGCCTCCTGCTTTTGTGAACGTAGTGCCGGTTACATCGGCTGAGGATATGTTCAATGCAGTGGCTTCCCTGGCTCCGAATGCAGATTTTATTTTCAAGGCAGCAGCTGTTGCGGACTATACTCCCTCAGACTATCAGGATAATAAAATCAAGAAATCCGATGGCGACATGTCCATCCCGTTAAAGCGCACCCAGGATATTCTGAAATATTTGGGTCAGCACCGCACACCTGGCCAAGTCATTTGTGGATTCTCCATGGAAACCCAAAATTTGGTTGAAAACAGCAGAAAAAAATTGGTCAGCAAGCATGTGGACATGATTTGCGCCAATAATTTGAAAGTGGATGGTGCCGGTTTCGGGGTTGACACCAATGTTATCACCCTCATAACCAAGGACAGCATTACCGAACTTCCGCTTCTGAGCAAAGATACCGCAGCCAACGCTATCTTAGATCAGGCTTTGCATCTGCAAAAAACACGATAACGGTAAAACCTCCTCCTGGAACCCAGGAGGAGGTTTTTCAATTATACATCTTCCGAAAAGTCCTGCAAATCATCAAAATCCATTTGCTGACTATTTCCATTCTTTTTGGCCTGCCACTGCTCTTTTGTAATCAGAATAGCTCTGGGCTTGGAACCCTGGAAGGGGCCAACAATCCCCTTCTCTTCCATTTCGTCCACAATTCGGGCAGCACGGGCATATCCCAGTTTCAGCCGCCGCTGAAGCATGGAGACAGATGCCTGTCCGGTTTCCAAGATAACATCCACTGCCGCAGGGAGCATCTCATCTCCCTCCAGCTCCTCATCGCTGGGATCCGGGTCCGAGACACTGGGCGTTTTCTTGCCCGTTTGCTGGGCTTTCTTCTCGATCTCAGCCAGCACCTGCTGGTTGTAATCGGCAACATAATTCTCTTTTACATACTCAGCAACAGACTCAACCTCAGAATCGGTAACAAAGCAGCCCTGGACACGAAGCGGCTTTCCGCACCCAATGGGTGCAAAGAGCATATCGCCCTTACCTACCAACTTCTCCGCACCCATGGTATCCAGAATAATCCGTGATTCCATAGCGGACGCTACCGAGAACGCAATTCGGGAAGGAATATTGGCTTTCATCAAGCCGGTAATCACGTCTGCGGAAGGACGCTGGGTTGCAATAATCAGGTGCATTCCGGCCGCACGGCCCATCTGGGCAATCCGGCAGATCGAGTCTTCCACTTCTTTGGCAGCAACCATCATCATATCCGCCAACTCGTCAATGATGATAACCACCTGAGGCATCTTCTGACCGTCCTCTTCCGATTCCACAATGGAATTGTAAGATTCCAGATCCCGGACACCGGCATCTGACATCAGTTTATACCGGCGCAGCATTTCGGTTACAGCCCACTGCAAACTTCCTGCAGCTTTCTTAGGGTCAGTCACAACCGGAATCAGCAGATGGGGAATACCATTGTAGATGCCCAATTCTACCATCTTTGGGTCAACCATGATGAGTTTGACATCATCCGGGCTGGCCTTGTACAACAGACTGATGATAATCGAATTCATGCAGACCGATTTACCGGAACCAGTCGTACCTGCAATCAGCAAGTGGGGCATCTTCGCGATGTTGCCAATAATGCAGTTTCCGCCGATATCCTTGCCAACAGCAAAGGAGGATTTGGATTTGGATCGTGCAAATTCCGTTGAGTCGATGACCTCACGCAGCGAAACGGTAGTCACCACACGGTTGGGCACCTCAATACCAACCACAGAAATCTTTCCTGGCACAGCCGCAATCCGAACGCCAGATGCACCAAGACTCAGTGCAATATCGTCAGCGCATCCTGTCAGCTTATTCAGTCGTACACCCTTGTCCAATTCCACTTCATAACGAGTGACACTGGGGCCACGGGTAACGTTGATGATATGCGCATCAATGCGGAAGCTGGCCAGGGTTTCATTCAGGCGGCGGGAATTTTCCCGCATCTCTTCCGTTCCGTCTCCCCCTCCCCGTATTGGACGCTTCAGCAGGTCAATCGGGGGGAAACAGTATTCTGTTTTCGGCATGGTCTGCGCCTGTGCAATCTCCTGCGCAACCTCTTGCGCAGATACTGCCGTATCTTTGGCGCTGACTTTTCCTGTCTTGGTTTCCGGGACAGAAGCAGGTTTTGCAGGCTGCTCCACCTTCGCATATGCGGAAGTCGGTTCTTCCCGCTTCAACTCCGGCATCCGGGCTGGAATCTCCGGCTCCAGTTCCTCAGCCTCCACTCGAACTGACACAGCCACCGGTTCCTCAAATACATTGGGCACAGGTTCGCGTACATATTCCGATGTTCCTACCAAAGGAGCATTGATTTCCCGGTCAATTCGATCCATGAAAGAAGCACCCTTGCCAGGAACTTGCTTAACATCGTCCTGGGCATCAGGCTCCGTCTTCGATGGCGCCGGAATTGGAGGCTCCTGGTGTTTCTGGATCGGCTGATTCTGCTCGAAATGTTTCGGCGGTTCTGCTGCGGCAGCTCTGCGCTCAGCTTTCGTAGCCTGCGCCATAGCAGCCTGTTCTCTGCGCCGCTGTTTATAGGCAATCTGTTTGTTTGCAATGTGATTGACTACAATGGCTGCCGGTTCAATATAATCGTCCTCTTCCCAGTCATCTCTGGGGCGATTTGCAATAGCACGGATGATACTGGGAATGGTGATCTGCATGGCACCCAGCAAGGTAAAAACAGCAACTGTAATGGTAATAACAAAGGACAGCGGGAGCCCACAGGACCAGCGAAGCAGCAGCGCAAAGCCACCGCAGATCACGCCGCCGGTTCTTCCGGAAGTACCACCTGTATACAGATCCTTGATGACCTCCATTCCCTGACCAACCATGTCGTACTTCTGTACCAGCAAATGATAGATGGCACCACACATCAGGACAAAAATCACCAAGCAGATACTGCGCATTCTGACAGCCGTTTTACGGCTGAACGTGTGGATAACAAACAGGTACAGCAGTGCTGGAATGGAAAAATAAAATCCTGCCTGTCCAATCAAACCAAATACCACAGATTTGATTACCTTCAGTAATGCACCATCAGGGTTGATGCTGATGACTACAAACAGCACGAACAGCAGCAGACTGAGAATCGCCACCACTGCACTTGCCGGAATGGGATTTTCATATTCCGTCTTTGCTTTAGGCGTCTTTTTGGAAGATACCGTAGGTTTTTTTGTATTCTTTTTTTTCGGAGCGGATTTGGTTGTCGATGATGCAGGCGTTTGCTTTTTCGTATCGGAAACCAATTTTTCTGCTCGGCTGGAAGTTTTCTTCTGAGCCATGACAAACCTCCTATGCCACAAGATTCAAGATAAATGTAAATAACGCCAAGCCGGTGCAGTAAAACGCAAACACTGCATACCCATGATTGGCAGCCAGATAACGCATCACTTTCACACCCAATAGGCTTCCTCCGAAGGCTATCAGCGCCGTGAGCAAGTACCGTACGACAATCAAGAAGGATAGGGGCCCCAAGCCGGACGAGAACAAGCCAAGAAGGTCATATATAGCCAGTCCCAGGTTCAGGCCCATGTTCATCATCAATGCCATGGTCAAACTGTAGCTACGCTCAATACCGCATATAGATCCAATGGAAATCGCCGCCCCAACGGCTGACATTCCCGGAAGAACGGAAACAGTGGCACCAAGCCCTACCAGCAACCCTTCTACTCTGGACAATGTGCGGGAATCTCGGTTGCTGCTGGGAAAAAACTGCGGTATGTACAGCACCACACCATTGATCAGCAGGAAAATGGAGATCAGCATCAAATTGCTGTTTAGTTTCACCGCATATTGATACAGGAACAAACCCAGCACGACCGGAATCAGCGTCGTTTTCAGCATGCTCCAATCCATCAGACTGCGAACATCCAACGGACGTCTTCTGCGCCGTTTCGGAATTCTCGCCAATGCCCGAGCACGGTTGATTCGGATAATCTGACTTTGGCAGCTGAAATACAGTCCAGCAAAAATCCCCAAATGAATCAGAAAATCCATTGTTTCATTTGCAGTATAGCCACCCAAGAATTTCAGCAGAAGCACCTTATGCGCCGGTGCTGAAACAGGCAAAATATCCATAAGGCCGGAGATAAAACCATATAATCCGCTTTGCAGCCAAGTAAGATTCACAGATTTCCCTCCTTTAACAAAGCATTACACCATATGATATCATATTTTAGGGGGGATTTCCAGTCCTTTTTTGTACCATTAAACAGAATCACATAAATATTCCACGCAAAAGTCTCAAAAAGCATGCCAAACATAACAATGCCCGCAGTTTTCACTGCGGGCATAATGCTTATTTTACAGCTTTGGCAGCTGCGATGCAGTCGCAGACGATTTGCTCCATTTCCGGCAAATGCTTGTACATATCCTTGGCCAAAGCAATCTGGCAGCGGGTACGGACCAGATTGTGCTCCGGATAATTGGTCTTAAAGTACAAGTCACCATCCAGATAATCCGCCAGGAACCGGGTTGCCAATTCTACAGTGAGAACAAAGCAGCTCAGGGCCAACGTGTCGATTTCCTGATTGGTCATGGTTTGTGCCGTCATGGACAAGAACCCTTCAGCAAACGCACGAAATACCTCTAGATTTACGCCAACTTTCTCATATTCACCACAGTCTTCTTCCACAAAATTTGCCGCAAAGCGGATGGCATCACCGAAGTCATGTCCCATCAAGCCCGGCATAACCGTGTCCAAATCAATAACGATCATGGCGCTGTTATCTTCTGGAGAAAACAGAACATTATTGATTTTTGTATCATTATGGGTAACCCGAAGCGGAAGTTTGCCCTGCTGCTGTAAGTCTGTCAAAGTACAAGCCAGCTCCTGGACGGACAGCAGATAGTCAATTTCTTCCCGAACCTGAGAAGCACGGCCAGCCTTGTCCTCCCGAACCGCCTGAAGGAAATTCTCATAACGCTGGCGGGTGTTATGGAATCCAGGGATTGTCTCCGTCAATTCCGAGATATCGAAATCTGCCAAATCCATCTGGAACTCGCCAAAAGCCTTGCCGGCGTTGCGCACAACTTTCAGATCCGTTACGGTATTATATGTTACAGAGGGGACGTAGTTGGTCATTCGCCAAAAGTTTTTTCCGTCAACGATATACGTTTTTCTCTGCGCTGTATGATGAAAATGCAGTGCCAGCTGGCCAGGTTTTTTCGCACGGATATGCTCCGTCACTTTATCAATATTCTCCATCAAGCCCACAGGGTTGCGGAAAGCATAGGTATTTACATTCTGTACCAGGAAAGATTTCGGCTTGCCATCCGGCATACGAAAATTCACCTTATATGTACGGTTTACATTTCCCATCTGGATGGTTTCATAGCCCAAATACTCATAATCAATCCGGAAATCTCTGCTGACTTCCAGCAACTTCTGATGCAAATCCATAATAATCTCCTTATTGCCGATATTTTGTAGGAGCAATAATCTTGACAACCCTCTGATTTTACTCGATATTAAACTTTTTGTCAATGTTTAATCCCAAAATTGGCAGAAATTTCAAACATAAGCAAGCAGATGGAGTAATCTTTTCGTTATACCTTATCCGGGAACAGCTTTTCAATTGCAGAACGGGCTGCCATCTGCTCTGCTCGCTTTTTACTGCTGCCGGAACCACTTCCAACAACAGTCCCATTCAGGCAGACTTCCACATCAAAGCTCTTATCATGGTCAGGGCCGGATTGGCCAACCAAAGTGTAAGAAAGCACCTGGTTTTTCTTCTGCTGAACCAGCTCCTGAAGCTGCGTCTTATAGTCCGCATTGTGAAGTTTCGTCACCGGTACTTCCACCAGAATAAAGGTTTGCACGACCTTCAATGCGGCTGTCAAGCCGCCGTCCAGGAAACAAGCTGCAATGACCGACTCCATGGCATCCGCCAGAATGGAATCCCGGCTGCGTCCGCCGCCTTGTTCCTCGCCATGGCCGAGCAGCAGATGATTGCCAAGGCCAATTCGATTTGCTGCCGAGGCCAGTGTGCCCTCGCAAACCATATCTGCCCGCATCCGGGTAAGCTCCCCTTCCGGACGATTGGGGAAATTCCGGTACAGATACTCTGCAACCAGCATTCCCAGCACACTGTCCCCCAAAAACTCCAGGCGCTCATTGCTCAGCAGACTGTTGTGCCAGCGCTCATTGGCATAAGACGAATGGGTCAACGCATTCTGCAGCAGAGAAATATTATGAAACCGGTATCCAATTGCAGCTTCCAGATCCTTAATCATGGTCAATCTCCTTCATTGCTGCAAGGCTCTGCTCCAGCTGGGAAGTAAAATTCCCCTCCGCCGCAGTCATAGCCTGCTTTACCGCATTACGGAACGCAAGGGCATCGGAAGAGCCGTGGGCTTTGATAACAGGCTTTTTAATGCCAAGGAACTGCGTCCCGCCAATTTCCCGATAGTCCAGCAGCTTCGCAATTTCACCAACACCAGATTTGCACAGCAAATATCCGATTTTGCTGAACAAATTCTTCTTGAACATTCTCTTGAGCATACTGCCCATAAACATGGCAGTACCTTCAATGGATTTCAGCAGTACATTTCCGCTGAAACCATCACAAACTACCACGTCAACTTCTCCCAGAGGTACCGCACGGGCTTCAACATTGCCAACAAAGTGAATCAAGCCCTTGTCGTTGGCACTCTGCAGCAGGCTGTACGCTTCTTTCTGCAAAGAAGTCCCCTTGCTGTCCTCTGTACCAATGTTCAGCAGACCGACTCTCGGCTGCGCAATTCCCAGCACATTGTGGACATAGGCCGAACCCACAAGACCAAACTGCAGCAAAAATTCCGGGGTACACTCAGCATTTGCGCCGCAATCACAGATCACAACCTTGCTTCCTGCTTTTGTGGGAACAGCAGGGGCCATAGCGGCGCGTCGAATGCCCTTCACCCGCTTTACGAGCAAAGTGGCACCAGTCAGCAGCGCACCAGTTGAACCGGCAGAAACAAAGGCATCGCCTTTTCCATCCGCCAGCATTTTCAGTCCCACAATCATGGACGAATTCTTCCGCTTATGAATGACGGAAGCAGGATCGTCATGCATATCTACCACATCATCGGCGTTGGCAATTTCCATACCTGCAGGCAGATTGTCAATTCCCTGCTTTTTCAGTACTTCCAGGATTTCTTCGCCTCTGCCTACCAAAACAATTTCCACGCCATAGGCTTTGGCCGCATCGATGGCTCCTCGTACCGGAGCTTCCGGGGCCAGATCGCCGCCCATTGCATCCAGAATAATCTTCAACTGCGCCACCTCTTTCTGTTAAATTCCTCCGGCCATCAGCTGGTCAATCACTTCCAGAGAACGATTGGCAATGGCCAGATTTTTTTCTGCTTTCTTCCGTATCCGCTTTTCCAACGGCTGAATAATGCTGAAATTGATATTCATGGGCTGGAAGTTTTCGATACTTTCATCACTGATATACAACCCCAAGGCTCCAATGGCAGTTGTCTTGGGAAAATCAGGGATATTTCTTCCCTGAACCTTTGCGGCCATCGCCACAGCAGCCAAGTAGCCCGATGCAGTGGATTCCACATACCCTTCCACACCGGTCATCTGCCCGGCAAAGGCAACCATCGGGTTGCGCCGGTCTGCATAATACCGATCCAGCAACTTCGGAGACTGGAGAAAGGTATTCTGATGCATCACGCCATAACGGACAAACTCCGCATCATGCAGTGCAGGAATCATAGAGAACACACGCTTCTGCTCCCCGAATTTCAAATGCGTTTGGAATCCTACCAGGTTAAACACGCTTTTGGCTGCATTATCCTGACGCAGCTGCACCACCGCATACGGTTCCTTACCAGTACTGGGATCAATCAGCCCCACAGGCTTCAAAGGACCGTAGCGCAGGGTATCAAAACCACGACGAGCCATAACTTCCACCGGCATACAACCTTCAAACACATTTTTATCTTCAAACCCGTGAACTTCGGCCTCTTCTGCCGTGGTCAGTTCCTTTACAAAGGCTTCATACTGCTCTCGGTCCAAAGCGCAGTTAATGTAGTCCGGTGTTCCCCGGTCATAACGGGACTGCCACCAGGCAAGATTCATATCAATGGACTCTGCTGTTACCAGGGGTGCTGCGGCGTCAAAAAAGTGCAGATATCCCGTTTCCCCAAAATATTTGCCGATTGCTTCCGATAGTGCGTCCGATGTCAGAGGGCCTGTAGCAATGATAACAGGTCCTTCCGGGATCTGGGTTACTTCTTCCGAAATGACCCGGATACGAGGATGGCTGCGAATTTTTCGGGTAACCAACTCAGAAAATCCACCACGATCAACAGCCAAGCATCCGCCTGCTTCCACACGGGTTTCTTC
>USHP01000028.1 GCA_900554625.1 uncultured Eubacteriales bacterium
CCCATCACGGAGGCAAGAGGTATGGAGTACACCTATGGACTGTACTACCGGGACCGGGAGGATGGACAAATCTATCTTTGTAAACGGGGAGAGGAAACCGGAACCGTTACCCTGCAGTACTTACCTCATGAATTAAGCGGGCAGTATTTTGACCAGGTCATGATTCCGTAACGGACATAAGTCTCTATCGTTTCAAACGTTGTTTGGCGGCATGCTTGCCAAACAGGAAAGCCTGTGCGTACAAATTATAAAAATACCCAGTGATACGCTCCAGCCGGGCGAAGCAGTTTCGTTTTGCAGCAAAGAAAGAACACAGAGCCAGCACCATGGCCGACTCTGTGTTTTTCATACTCTTTTACAGCAAAAGTCCCAGCAGCAGATTCCCCGCGCCGCACAGGCACATTACCAGAATGGGATTCCATTTGAATTTTCGCAGCAGTACAAAGGCCACTGCAAACAGTGCCAATCCAATGAGATTCAAATTGGCCATGGTCAGTTCCTGTCCGCCCAGCGCTACTTGCAGCAAAATGGAAATGCCCGCTGAAGCAATCAGCGCCACCACCGCAGGCCGCAGGCTTGCCAGCACACTCTGCAGCACCGACAGTTTCTTATACCGGTAGTAGATAAACGCCAGCAGCGACACGATGAACAGTGACGGCAAGATGCAGCCGAAGGTGGCAACCAATGCGCCGGGGATTCCGGCTATCCGGATGCCTACGAAGGTTGCAGAGTTCACCGCAATGGGGCCAGGGGTCATTTCCGCAATGGTAATCAAGTCGGTAAACTCGCTCATATTCAGCCAGGCGTGGTTCTGCACCACCTGGGCCTGAATCAGAGGCATGGCCGCATAGCCGCCGCCAATGGAAAACAGGCCGATCTGCAAAAAACTCCAGAAAAGCTGTAAGTAAATCATGCTGCCTCTCCCTTCCTATGCTGGGTCAGAGCCAGGATAATTCCCAGCACTGCCGCTGCCAGAATGATGTATACCACATTCACATCAAAGAAGAAAGTTGCGCAGAAGGCGGCTGCCATGACCACCATGTGTACCGCGGACTTGGTTTTCACCACGCCCATTCCCAGGTTGCACACCACGTCCAGAATCACCGCCGCCACGCCGGACTGCATGCCCTTGAGCACCAGCGCCACATAGGGGTTGGTGGCAAACGCTGCATAGAAGAACGAGATCACCGACAGAATGGTCAGCGGCGGCAAGATGGTGCCGATTACCGACACAACCATTCCCAGGAAGCCCCCTACCCGCCAGCCTACCAAAATAGCGGCATTGACGGCAATGGCTCCAGGAGAAGATTGGGCCAGGGCCGCCAGGTCCAGCATCTCCTGATCATCAATCCAATGCAGGCCGTCCACAAATTTCCGTTTCATAAACGTGATGATGACAAAGCCTCCGCCAAAAGTAAATGCGCTGATGTAGAGCATACTGAAAAACAGCTGCGCCAATGTATGTCTGTTCGCTTTTCCCTGCACGCCTGAGTCCCCCTTTATATACTTTTTCCTTATTCTATCAGGAAATTCCCAAAAGAAATAGTGGAAATCTTGCCAAAAATCCCTCCGAATTCCCGTTAAATTTTGACCGGGAACCAATTGCCGGATTCCGTCGGTTTTTTCCTGGGCCTTGCTAAATTTTCCGCCGGTGTGTTTCCCGATTCCGGAATTGGATTGACAAAACGGCTGAAATATGATACTCTTTTTATGAATTATTTGCTTTCTGTTACTGTGTATCGGAGGGCATGTTATCTTGAAAAATGGAGATGTTCTCATGGAAAGAATCAAGACGATCGAGACCCGCAACCTGTGCCAGAGCGCCAAGACCGGCGGCTGCGGTGAGTGCCAGACTTCCTGCCAGTCCGCCTGCAAGACTTCCTGCGGTGTTGTCAACCAGCAGTGCGAGAAGGACGCAAAGAAGTAAATACACAGAAAGCCGCCGCAGTTGGGCGGCTTTTTGTATGCGCATAACAGGAGGAACGCATGATACATCAGTACAAGCTTAATGGATATAACATTGTTTTGGATTCCTGCTCCGGCTCCATCCATGTGGTGGATGATGTGGCCTATGATCTGATTGCGGGATACAAAACCACCCCCACCGATGCCCTCATTGCCCAGACGCTTGCGCAGTATGGTCACCTGGAAGGGGTCAACGAAGCAGAAATCCGGGCCTGCCTGGAAGACATTCAGGCTCTGGAATCCCAGGGCAAGCTCTTCAGCCCGGATTCTTTTGAAGAGCTCGCCACGCACAAAGAACATGCCCCGCAGGTCATCAAAGCCATGTGCCTGCATGTGGCCCACACCTGCAACCTCAACTGCTCTTACTGCTTCGCCAGCCAGGGAAAATACCATGGCGAGCGGGCCCTGATGTCCTACGAAGTGGGAAAGCAGGCCTTTGATTTTCTCATTGCCAATTCCGGCAGCCGCCGGAATCTGGAGGTGGACTTCTTCGGCGGTGAGCCTCTGATGAACTGGGACGTGGTCAAGCAGCTGGTGGCCTACGCCCGGGAGCAGGAGAAGATTTACAACAAGAACTTCCGCTTCACCCTCACCACCAACGGTATGCTGGTGGATGACGATGTGATCGATTTCTGCAACAAGGAAATGCACAACGTGGTGCTGAGCCTGGACGGCCGCAAGGAGATTCACGACCGTCTGCGGGTGGACTATGCCGGCAAGGGTAGCTATGACCGGATTGTTCCCAAGTTCCAGGAATTTGTGAAGCGTCGTGGGGACAAGGAATATTACATGCGCGGCACCTTCACCCATGCCAATCCGGATTTTACCAACGATCTGCTGCACATGGCGGATCTGGGCTTTGACCGGCTGAGCATGGAGCCGGTGGTATGCGCCCCCGGCGACCCGGCTGCTCTGACCGACGAGGATATCCAGGTTGTTAAGGAGCAGTACGAAATCCTGGCAAAGGAAATGCTGAAACGGCGCAAGGAAGGCCGTCCCTTCACCTTCTACCACTACATGCTGGATCTGACCGGCGGCCCGTGCATCTACAAGCGTCTGTCCGGCTGCGGCAGCGGCACGGAATATGTAGCCGTCACCCCCTGGGGCGATCTGTACCCCTGCCACCAGTTCGTGGGTGACCCCAAGTACCTGCTGGGCGATATCTGGAAGGGCGTTACCAACACCGCTGTGCGGGATGAGTTCAAGCACTGCAACGCCTACGCCCGCAAGGAGTGTCAGGACTGCTGGGCAAAGCTGTACTGCTCCGGCGGCTGCGCTGCCAACTCCTACCACGCCACCGGCAGCATTACCGGCGTGTACGAGTACGGCTGCGAGCTGTTCAAAAAGCGCATCGAGTGCGCCATCATGCTCCAGATTGCCCAGAAAGAACTGGGATGAACACACCGATTTTCGATTTTGTCAGTCGCTATGCCGCCGCTGATCCTGCCCGGTTTCACATGCCCGGTCACAAGGGTGCAGGCCCTTTGGGCTGTGAAAAGCTGGACATTACGGAAATTCAGGGTGCGGATTCTCTGTACGAAGCTGACGGAATTATTGCTCAGAGCGAACGCAATGCCGCGTCCTTGTTTGGGACGCGGCACACCTACTACTGCGCCGGCGGCTCTTCCCAGTGCCTGAAGGCCATGCTGCACCTGGCCATCCAGGCCACAGGCCGGCGGACCATTCTGGCAGCCCGGAACGCCCACAAAGCCTTTGTCCACGCTGCAGCGCTGCTGGACTTCCAGGTGCAGTGGCTGTGGCCCCAGCCCTATCAGCTGCTGCGCTGTGACGTAACGCCGGACATGCTGGAGCAGGTCCTGTCTCAAATGGACCCGCTGCCTGCGGGGGTATATCTGACCTCCCCGGACTACCTGGGGCATATCCAGCCCATTGCCCAGCTGGCCGAAGTTTGCCACCGGCATGGGGTGCTGCTTCTGGTGGACAATGCCCACGGGGCTTACCTGCATTTTCTGCCTACGCCCCAGCATCCCATGGATCTGGGTGCCGACCTTTGCTGCGACTCCGCCCACAAGACCCTCCCCGTCCTCACCGGCGGTGCCTATCTGCACCTTGCCGGGGATTTTGGAGGAGATCTGGCGGCCCGGCAGGCCCTGGCGCTGTTCGGCTCCACCAGTCCCTCTTACCTGATTTTGCAGTCACTGGATCTTTGCAACCGGTTTTTATCCCAGAGCGCCCGGCAGCAGTTTGCCCTGACCGCCGCCCGGGCCGCGGAGCTGAAGCATCAACTTTCCCGTCAGGGCTGGACCGTGGCAAAGAGCGAGCCGCTGAAAATTGTCATCTGTTCTCCCTCCCCTGAGTATCCCGGCACAGAACTGGCCCGGCGGGTCAAGCAAGCGGGGGTGGAATGGGAATATGCCGACCCCGACTATCTGGTGCTGATGGCTTCCCCCGGAAATCGGGAAGAAGACTTTCTCCGGGCAGCCCAGGGGCTTTCCCAGTGTCCCTGCCCGGTTCAGCCCATGCCTGTATCCACCATGTCCCCTCCGGAGCGTGTCCTGTCCATCCGACAGGCGCTGCTTTCCCCCTGGGAGGAAGTTCCCCTGTCCCAGGCCCTTGGGCGCATCTGCGGCGTTCCCACGGTCTCCTGTCCCCCGGCGGTTCCGGTGGTGGTCAGCGGAGAGCGAATCTCCGGCGATGCCCTTGCGGTTTTGGCCCGATATGGCATCCACTCCCTTGCCGTGGTAAAAGAAAGTATCTGATGCAAAATACAAAACAGCCGATTCTGTTTTTCAGAATCGGCTGTTTTTCTTTTTCAGATTGTCTTACAGGCTTTCCAGGGTCCGCAGGACTCTCTGGTACTGGTTTTCCAGCTCCGGCATTTTTTCCATCGCCCCGTCCAGGTCTCCCCGGCGCAGGTCTTCCGTCACCGCGCTGGCCTGAGTAAAGAGGTCTTTCATGGAAAGATTTCCCACAACCCCTTTCAGGGTATGAGCTGCGGTGTATCCTGCCGCGGCATTCCGGTTTTCCATGGCCTGCTTCAGCAGGTCAAAATTTTTGTCCTGAGAGAAGCGCAGCAGGAATTTCATCATCAGCGCCTCATTCTGGACAAACCGGGCCATTGCCTCATCCACGTCAATTCCGCCGTCTTGAAGGATCTGTTTTTTCATCAAGTCCATAATTACCCTCCCAAAGGTTTGTACAGCCGGCTCAGCGATGGCTCTGCCTGCTGGAAATATCGCAGAAGCTCCGGATTGAATGCGCCGCATTTGCCCTGCAGAATCATTTCCATGGCTACAGAGGCAGCCAGAGGATCTTTGTAGCACCGCTTGCTCACCAGGGCGTCATACACGTCCGCCAGGGCCACAATCTGAGTCCAGATAGGGGTCTGATCTCCCACCAGGCCGTCCGGGTATCCTCGTCCGTCCCAGCGCTCGTGGTGGTGCAGGGCAATGTCGTAGGCATAGCGGTAAGCGGAATGCTCCCGCATCTGGGGGATTTTCGACAGCAGCTGAGCGCCCTTGACAGTGTGGGTTTTCATCAGCTCATATTCTTCCGGGGTCAGCCGTCCCGGTTTGTTCAGGATGGCATCGGGAATGGAGATTTTACCCACGTCATGGGTGATGGCAGCTACGCCGATCAGGTCAATCTCCTCTTCGCTCAGACCCTCTCCCAGAGGGGTGCTGCGCAGCAGATAGCAGGTGATGTCGTGAATCCGTCGGACATGTTCCCCGGATTCATCACTGCGGAATTCAATGGCGGTAGCCAGGGCCTCCACCATGCCCATACCCATCTGGGCCAGCTGCTGTGCCTGCCGCAGCAGTTCTTCCTGCTGCTGAACCTGGGCACCCAGCTTTCTTCTGGCCTGGAACAGTTCCACCACCGAGTTCACCCGGCGCTGCACCACATAGGGAATCACCGGCTTGGAAATCACGTCCATGACTCCCAGCTGATAGGCTTCCCGGATGGTGGCGTCGTCCTGGGCCGCTGTAATCAAGAAGCAGGGCACCGTCTGGGTCAGCCCCTGGCGGTTCAAGTTTTTCAAAACCGTAAGTCCGTCCATTTCGGGCATGACCACATCCAGCAATACCGCACACAGCCGGTCTTCCAACTGGCGGATACACTCCAGTCCTTCCAGACCGTTCTCCGCCTCTATAATATCGTAAACATCGTCAAACAAATTGGCAAGGATTGCACGATTCAGCTCTTCGTCATCCACGATCAAAATTGTCTCACGCTTGTTTTCCGTCAACATGGTTTCCTCCAATCTCTTACTCTTTGGGAGATGCTTTCCCATTCTGGGAGCGTTCCCGGATCAGCCGCTGCATGGTCTGGGTCAGCACCGCCACATCCAGGGGCTTGGCCACATGGTCATTCATCCCCGCCTGAGTGGTTCTGGCGATATCTTCAGAAAATGCATTGGCCGTTACCGCGATAATGGGCACGGACGCTGCATCCGCCCGGTCCAGTCCTCGGATGGCACTGGCCGCCTGGCAGCCGTCCATCACCGGCATCTGCATATCCATCAGAATCACGTCCACACTGAAAAGCGGAGTATCCGAGAACAGACGCAGGGCTTCCGCGCCGTCCTCCGCCGCAATGACCTTGGCTCCCAGAGCTTCCAGAATTTCTGTGGCAATTTCCCGGTTGAGCAGGTTGTCCTCTGCCAGAAGCACCACCCGTCCTTCCCAGGAAAAGTCCTCTTCTTCCCCGGACTTTTCCGGCTCCTGGGGCTCCGAAAGGCTGCAATCCGTCTGCAGCGGAATGGTAACCACAAACCGGGTTCCCTTACCCAGCTGGCTTTCCACGGAAATTTCGCCGCTCATCTGCTGCACCAGGCTCTTGACAATGGGCATACCCAGTCCGGTACCCACGGTATTATGGGCCGAAAAGGCCGTCTCTCTGGCGTAAGGCTCAAATAGGTGCTCCAAAAATCCCGGGGACATACCCACGCCGGTATCTTCCACCACAATCTGGTATTTGCTGTGCTGCTGGAAGTCAAACTGTCTGGCCTCCAGCAGGATGCTGTCTCCGGGGTTGCTGTATTTGACTGCATTGGACAGCAGATTGTTGAGAATCTGGCTGATTTTCCGGCTATCTCCCCGAACCATGGTTTGCTGGAAATCCACCCGGATCTGGAAGTGTTTCCCCTCCGTCTGGGCGCTTTCCTGGAAAAGTTCTCCTATGGTCAGCAGCAGCTGCCGCAGGTCAAAGGGTTTCTCCTCCAGATCATTTTTTCCCGCTTCCATCCGGGACAATTCCAGAATGTCGTTAATCAGATCCAGCAGCTGTTTTCCGGCAAATTCAATTTTGCTCAGATAGCCCGGAATTTTGCTGCTGTCGGTGGTTTTCAGGGCCAGTTCACAGCATCCCAGAACCGCATTCAGGGGGGTGCGCATATCGTGGGACATCCGGCTGAAGAACTCCGATTTGGCCTTGGTGCTCTTTTTCGCTGCGTCCAGGGCCTCCTGAAGAATAATAGTGTGCTGCAGCTCCTGGCGCTTCTCCTCATCCACATCTCGGAAGCAGAGAATCACTTCATCCTTGGAAAGCTCCGGATCATACAGCGTCCGGATATTCACCCAGCGGTAGGTATCGCCAAACAGCCGCTGGTAGTCGCCGCCGTAGTCCTTTACCCCCTGCTCCGCCCGCTGGCGGATATTATCCAGGGAAAATCCCCGTTCAAAGGCCTGATAGGTGCTGGACTTTTCCACCCGCTGCATCTGCTGCAGCACCGGGCGTACGGTCCCTTCAGAGGAAGAGCCTGCTGCATATCCTGATAGAGTTTGATGGCTTCATAGTCACCATCCCGGAAATTCACCCGGAAAATGGCGTAGAAGGAATCTCCCAGCATGTGGGCCGTATCGTCGGCTTTTTTCACTCTCCGGCTTTGCAGAGCGTCCCGAACCAGCACCACCATCAGCGCCGCAATGGACACCACCGCAATAATTGTCAGAGCGTAGATCACCCAGCTCTGATCCCCGATCAGAATGGAATTGAAGGGGATGGTCATAATGGCTGTCCAGCCGTTGCGCATCTGGTGATAATAAGCGCCCCGGGAGACCCCGTTCAAGTCCTTAAAGGAAGCGTTATAGGCCAGCAGAGAACCATCCTCAATTCCTGCCATCAGGTAATCGGCATGGGTCTGAAGCCGGGCGCTGTCCAGTTCTCTCTCCACCACTGCATACAGCAGCACCCCATCCTGGTCACACAGATAGTAAGAGCATTCCTGGGGAAGCTCCTCCAAGGATTGGTGCATGTTGGGATTCTGAATGTAGATATCCATGGCAAAGACTTCTCCCGGGGTACTCAGCGCCTGGGACATAGTCATCACCCGCTGCCCGGTAATGGCGTCCGTGTACGCATCGGTGCACACCACCTCGCCATTGGCCGCCAGGGCATTCTGGTACCAATCCGTCTCCGCATAGGCATAATCGCCATCCCCTTCCCAGGGATTGGCCGCCACAATCTGCCCGTCGATTACTGCGTAGGGGTCAATGGTCCCTTCCCCCAGGGTATCGATCAGCTTGCAGAAATAACCGGTCAGCCAATGCTGAACCACCGTCAAATCATCGCTTTCCCTGCTGAATTCATCCACATACTGACTGGCAAGGCGCACATTTTTCTCCAGAGACTTGATATTCGTCTCTTCTTCCATGGCATAACTGCGGGCCAGAGCCGTACCCATATCCTGGGCGTTTTGCAGCAGCTTGGTCCGTACCAGCAGAACACCCACAGTCAGCATCGTGGCAACCACCAGCAAAATCACACCGCTGAGTACGGTACTGCCCATGCGGTAGGTGGTATATCCAACACGTTTGCGCATTCTCTTTTCTCCTTATTGCTTTCTCTCAGTACTGTCAGCAGATGCCGCCCCATCCGTGCGGCGCCGGCGTCTGTCCCGGCCCTGCTGCTGATAAAAGGCTCGCTTATCATCGTACATCTTTTCATCCATATCCCGGAAGAATTTATCCACATTCAGCCGGTCAAACTCCGACACACCCAAAGACAGGGAAATCGGACAGGGGGCGCTTCCGCTGGCATTGTAGCGGGCCAATCCTTTGGCAATTTCCTCCCGGACATGCTCGCCCATTTCCCGGTTATCCCCTTCCAGCAGGATTACAAATTCATCTCCGCCATAGCGCACCACTGCGCCGCAGCCTTCGGTGGCAGACTGGAGAATTTTTCCCACTTCCCGCAGCACTTCGTCTCCTGCCAAGTGGCCGTAGGTATCGTTGATGTATTTGAAATTATTTACGTCCAGCATCATACCCAGCACCGATGTACCTTTTTTGGTCTGTCTGGCAAGGTACCCCATATAGTGCATCAGATAGCTGCGGTTGTACAGATTGGTCAGGGTATCCAGAAATACCTTCTCGTTTTGCAGGTTGATATACAGGCTTGTCAGGCCAAAGGCCACACAAACCCAGATCATGGCCAGACCATAGCAGCACATCTGAATCAGGCTTCCCAGATAAATCGGCACCAGGAAGGTCATCACCGGCATAAACAGGTACCGGTTGGTCTTGTGCCGGTTCCGGAAAACCAGAACAGCACCATAGGTCAGATAGCAGTATGTAACCACATAGGTGATCACCACCAACGGTGTGCGGTAATACAGATTTTCCTCGTTGACCCAGAAAAACACCGGCACAGCCAGATTCAGCAGGCTCAGCAGACATACCAATACCGCCGGCAGCGCCACAAAGATATAAATTTTCCGCAGCCGCTGCATGTCTTCGTAGAATTTATAATCCACATACACGCTCCAGGTGTAGGAAAAAATGGCATTGAGCATAAATAAGGACGCATTGGTCCCCAAAATCAATTCCCGGGCACCGGAAAACGTCCTGCCGTCCAGCCAGAACGACAGAGTCTCCAAAACACACAAGGCCAGACACATCCGGCACATCCAATTAAAAAGTCTGCCATCCAGAGAAACCATTTTCCCGCGGCGATTGGTACTGAGCATCAGAACGATCATCAGGCCCAGGCCCAGTCCGTTCGCCACAAGAATAGCCTGCATATTCACGGATGACACGGCAGAAGTCAAGTATTCCACAGCGTCTCCCCTTCCTCATCCTTATTCGGATCATTGGGTATCCTTTTTCGGCACAAACAACACAAATCCATTCCCCTGCGGCACCAATGCCTGCAAGCGGGATTTCGATCTGCACATTTCATTGTAACATCTTGTCTTAAAAATTACAACTGTTACAGATCTTAAATCTATATTCATTTTATGTCGAATTCCGGATCATACTTTCCGATTCCGTCCGAAAAAGAGGAGGGCAAATCCCCGGGACAACGACCGCCGTCTTTGTCACAAGGGGAATTATTCCGGTGCCTGCTCCTTGGCCAACTGGCAGAACAGTTCCTGGGAATTCACTGCCTGCCCCTGCCGAGGCAGGCGGGTATAGGAACCGTCGCTGTTCAGCTGCCGGGCCTGACAGTTATCCCGGAGCATGGTGTCAAACATCTGCCGGATCTGCCGGCGGATATCCGGGTCGGAAATGGGCACGCCAATCTCCACCCGGCGCAGCATATTCCGGGTCATCCAGTCTGCCGAGGCGATATAGACCTCTTCCGACTCGCCCTGGCCGAAAATATAAATCCGGGAGTGTTCCAGGAACCGGCCTACAATGCTGATGATGCGGATATTGTCCGTCATTCCCGGCACGCCGGGCAGCAGGCAGCAGATTCCCCGAACCACCATATCAATCTTCACACCGGCCTGGCTTGCCTGGATCAGCCGCTCCATAATGGTCTTATCCGTCAGGGAGTTGACCTTCACGCCAATGTAGGCAGGTTTTCCCCCCTTGGCCCGGGCAATCTGCTGGTCGATTTTTTCCAGAATCCGGCTCTGCATGCAATGGGGCGCCACCAGCAGTACTTCACTGCTTTGCACCGTTTCTCCCTTTGCCAGGGCCTGGAACACCGCCGAAGCATTCTGGCCAATCGCCGGGTCTGCGGTAAGGAAAGAAAAGTCCGTATACAGCCGGGCGGTTTTTTCGTTGTAGTTTCCAGTGCCGATCTGGGTGATATACTGAGGCTGTCCGTCCACCATCCGGGAAATCAAGCACAGCTTGGAGTGCACCTTATACCCGGGCAGACCGTAAATCACGTTGCAACCCGCCGCTTCCAGCTGCCGGGACCACTCGATGTTGTTGGCCTCGTCAAAGCGGGCCTTCAGCTCCACCAGTACCAGCACTTCCTTGCCGTTTTCCGCCGCTTCCATCAAAGCGCTGACCACCTGACTGTGCTTGGCTACCCGGTAGAGGGTAACCTTAATGGAAACCACGCTTTCGTCCGCCGCCGCTTCCCGCAGCACCTTCAGGAAAGGATCCATCCGGTCAAAGGGATAGGAAAGCAGCTTATCCTTTTCCAGAATCTGGGGCAGGAAGGGGTCCTTGCTCCGGAACTGGGCGGATTTCTGGGGGGTATAGCGGGGATAGAAGTAGTCGGGGTTCTGCCGCAGAATATCCTGGATCTGGAAGAAGAAGGACAGATCCAGAGGCGTTCCGCTTTCAAACACCGCCTTTTTCTCCATATCCAGGGTTTTGCACAGCTCCTCCACCGTCTCCTGGCTGAGCTGGCGGCTCAGTTCCAGCCGCACCGGTTCCAGTTTTTTCCGCTGCTTTACCAGATCCGCCATAAATTCCCGGTAGTCCAGATCTTCGTCATAGACCGCATCGGCATCAATGTCAGCGCTGCGGGTCAGCCGCATCAGAGACTTCCCCCGAATCTGGTAGCCTTTGAAGGCCAGGGGCAAAAAGTGCAGAATCAGTTCCTCCGAGAGCATATACTCGCCCTGGGAAATGGTAATCAGCCGGGGAAATACCCCGGTGGCGCAGGAGATGATACCCACCTTCCGCTTGCCGTTTTTCCTGTCCAGCACCGCCACGGCGTAGATTTCCTTATTGCGCAGGAAGGGGAAGGGCTGGCGCTTGCCGATAATCATGGGAGAAAGCAGGGGCAGCACCTCCCGGGTAAAATACCCTTCCAGACGGCGGCTGTCCTCCTGGGAAATGGTATGAAAATCCACCAGCCGCACCCCGGCATCCTCCAGCCGGGCCAGCAGCTGCCGATAAGTCTCGTCCTTGCGCTGGTTCAGAAGCCGAACCTGCTCCAAAGCCGCATCAATCTGCTGCTGGGGCATCATACCGGTTTTGGTGTCCCGGCCCTTTTCTCCCAGCTGAATCTGATCTTTCAGCGAGCCGATGCGCACCATGAAAAATTCGTCCAGGTTGCTCTGGTAGATGGACGCAAAGCTCAGCCGTTCGCACAGCGGAACATCCTCCCGCTCCGCTTCTTCCAGCACCCGCGCATTGAATTTCAGCCAGGACAGCTCTCTGTTTACATAACATCTTTTTCGTTCCTGGGGTTTCATATCCGTTTCCAACTCCTCTTGTTTAACGGGGGTTTGCGCTATGTAGCCGGTTCTGTTTCTCAGACCCAGCTGCCGCCAAAAGGCGGCAAATTTTTTCATGCTGTTCATGCCTGACCATCACCCGGCTGTTTCTGCTTGGGAAGATTCCGGTAGACATAACCTTCCCGGACGCCGTAGGGGCTGATATACAGCACTTTGCAGTTCAGGGCGGTACACACCTGCTCCATCAGCACCACACCGGGCAAAATCGTGTGCAGCCGATCCGGGCAC